>NZ_NKIG01000024.1:0-110399 GCF_002255865.1 Pseudomonas sp. PGPPP1
GCGAGCGCGCGACCAACTCCTCATCAGAGAGCTCACGGGGGTCATAGCGCGTGGACAGCGTTTGGGCTTTATTCAAAACAAGTCGTGCCGACAGTCAGGTCAATGTCCGCTACAGCCCGGTCAGCCGGGTTTGCGGCGGCGTACATTAGCAGGGTTTTGCCGGATTAGCGGCTACTGACCTGCTGCTCCAGGAGAATCCGATTGGACAACGACACCAGGTCACCGTCATCAGTCAGCACCGTCGTCTTGACTGTGCCGATCTCCTCGATCTGCCCTTCGACCTCGCCCACACGCACCTGTTGCCCAACCTGATACAGCTCACGCACATAGATTCCCGCAAGAATCTGGCCGGCAATTTCCCGGCTTCCCAACCCCATGGCCAGCGCAACGGCCAGACCAACGGTAATCAAAACGATCACAATCACGTGGTTGAGCAGGTCAGTCTTGACCTCCAACTGGCTGATCGCGACCGAAATACTGATGATAATGACCAGCCCCTGGGCAATTCGCCCCAGCCCCGCAGCATAGTCCAGGCCCACACCTTCTGCGGCGCCGCGCACCAGCCCATTGGCCAGTTGCGCCAGCAAAACACCTACCAGCAGTACCAGCGCGCCGCCGAAAACCTTCGGCAAATACAGTGCCAGCATGTCGAGCGTAGCTGAAACTCGCTCAAGGCCAAGGGATTGCGCCGCAGAAACCAGAAAAATAAGTAAAACGAACCAGTAGACGATCTTGCCGATCAGCGTGGAGATCGGGACTTGCAGCCCCGCGCGCCCCAGCAGCTTGGTCAGGCCAGTGCCTGCCATCAAGCGATCGAGGCCCAGTTTCGCGAGCAATTTGGACAGCAGGGTGTCGAGCAGCTTGGCCACGACAAAGCCCAGCAACACCAGTACCAGAGCACCAAACAGGTTGGGAATGAAGTTCGCCACCTTGGTCCACAATGCGGTCATCGCGGTGACCAGGCTCTGGGTCCAGAGATCAAGTTCCATATTCAATCAGCCTTATCAGCAGTGCGAGCAAGAGGTTTACGACGGGAAACCGGTGATACGTGGGCCGAACCGTTGTTCAGGGCCATCATCAACGCCGGCAGCCAGCGGCCGAGCAGACCGAACAGATCGCCCGCGCCTACCTGGCGGTTGGCGGTTTTCAACACGCGGCCCAGGCAGGCATCGTCATCCCGGTTGGACGGCGAAGCATTGAGCATGTCACGCAAAGACTGTTCGAACGGATCGTGCATATAGACCTCTCGCAAGTGAGTTAAAAGACGAGGGTTAAATTCTTGGGGTCACATAGGACCCTTCCTACGTTCAGGTCATATTCAGCTCAAACCCAGCGCAATCGTCGAAATAGCCACCATTGTCCGAGCGCGACAGCCACCATCATCAGGCAGGCAATCACGAAACCATAGGGGCTGGCGGAGAACGGAATCCCCCCCACGTTTATACCCAGCAGGCCGGTCAGAAAGCTCATCGGCAAAAAGATCCCGGTGATGATCCCGAAGCGGTACATGGTGCGATTCATGCGCACGCTCAAACGCCGGTCTTCGGTCTCAAGCACAAGCCCCACGCGCTCCCGGGTCAATTCGAGCTCTTCCAGGTAGCGGGTCAGGCTGTTGTTCAATTCGTTCCAGTAATCGGCATCGTCGTCGCAAAACCACGGCAATTTGATCCGTGTGAGCTGGGCAAAAATATCCCGCTGTGGCGCGAGGAATCGCTTGAGCCCGGCTGCCCTGCGACGGATCTGCAGGACACTGCCATGCTCCGGGGTATACCGTTCGTCGGCGTCGAGTTTTTCTTCCTCGCCATCGACGATTTCAGACAGGTCACCGACCAGATCCTGCACTTTATTGGTCAGGTACTGCGCCATATAAAGGATGAGTTCTGACGCAGTTTTGGGGCCTTTGCCATCCGCCAACTGCACCAGCAGCTCATCGGTGGCACGCAGCGGGCGCAAACGCAGGGAGATCACACGGTTGGCTGCAGCAAAGATGCGCACCGAGACCATGTCTTCCGGCTCGGCACCCGGATTGAGGTTGACCCCGCGCAGAAACAGCAGCAGCTCAGAGTCCGGCAATGGCAACAGCCGTGGGCGCGTGTTCTCCTCCAGCAGCAGGTCACACGCGAATTCGCTCAAACCGCTGGATTTACGCAGCCAGGTCTGGGTTTGCGGGTGGCTGCGATCCCAATGCAGCCACAGGCTTTCCTGGGGCTGCAGTTGCAAATCGTCGAGCTCAGTCCGGGCAATCGAACGCGCGCCGCCTTTACCGTCCAGCACCAGGGCGTGCACCAGCCCCCACTGCGCGTTTTCTTCCTCGAACATCCTCACCCCTGTCGGTTATTGCGGTTTATTCAGGCATTTTCAGCGGGCTGGGTGACACGATCACACCGTTGTTGTCGGCGTAGATGTATTCCCCCGGGCGGAACGTCACGCCTGCGAAGGTCACTACGACGTTGAGGTCGCCGATGCCGCGCTTGTCGGTCTTCATGGGATGGCTGGCCAGGGCCTGTACCCCAAGATCGGTCTGGGCGATGACGTCGACGTCACGAATACACCCGTAGATCACCAACCCTTCCCAGCCGTTTTTCGCGGCTTTTTCGGCGATCATGTCGCCAAGCAGCGCGCGGCGCAGCGAACCACCACCGTCGACCACCAGCACCTTGCCGGCGCCCGGCTGGTCGGCTTGTTCCTTGACCAGCGAGTTATCCTCGAAGCACTTGATGGTGACAATCTCACCGCCAAAGGAGTCTCGGCCACCAAAGTTACTGAACATCGGCTCGACCACCTGTACCAGTTCCGGGTAGGCGTCGCAGAGGTCGGGGGTCACGTAATGGTTCATCGAAAAATTCCTTTCTGTCAAAGAAGTGTCTTTCAAGGAAGTACCGGTCGAAGCAGGTAGGGAACATCCCACTCACTTCGCCGCAACGCAATAGTCACTGCGCGACTGAATATGACCAGAAGCGATCAGCGCGTCATATCTTAGCCGCAACCTGCTACAAGCGAAACGCCCTTGGCAGAGCGCTTCATCAATCCACCGCCAATGCCGGCGCTTCGAACAACGGTGCAAGCGGATCTCTCAACCAGCGTTCCACCAACGGCCACACTTCGGCCTGTGCAGGCTTGCTGACCAGCATCTCTACGTGCCCGAAATCCCCGGTAAAACCTTGCTGACGCCCCAGGCATAAGTACTGGCGATGTTCCGACCCCACTTGTTCGAACAACTTGCGGCACGCCCAGTCCGGGTCTTGACGATCCCCCGCGGCGCTTACCGCCAGCAACGGCACATCGACTTCAGCCAAGCCCTTCCACCAATCATTCTTGCCTTCGCCAAACCGGCCAAACAGACCATTCCAGCGCATGGCTTCGATCATCACGCCTGCCGGTTCGTCCTCTGGGCCACGCTTGAGGCGCGAGCCGGAAACCTCGCCGAAGCGTTTCAACAGCAAGCGCCCCGTCCACTCAACCGGCGGCAGTTTCAGCGGCCAGTGAGTGCGGCTGACCTGACAGCCAAACAGCGCCACCGACGCCACTGCTGGCGCGCCCAGGTGTTGCCCGCCAAGGGCCGCAGCCAAGCTGGTGCCACCCAGGGAGTGACCGATCCAGTGAGGAATCTGCCCACTTTGTTCGCGCACAAACGCACCAATCGCCGGCAAATCGTAGCGTGCATAGTCAGCGACGCGGTTGCGCGCGTAGTTCTGGTTACGCTTGGACAGGCCATGACCGCGCATTTCCGGGATCCACACATCGAACCCTTGGCGCGCCAGATAAGCACCGAGACCGATGCCCTTGGGTGAGTACCAGAAACGCCGATTGGAAAAACTGCCATGCAACAAAATAACCGGGATGCCCCGGTTTTGCGGGACATCCGCCAGGCCCAAACGGGTAACCGCCAGCTCAACGGTGCCGTCGGGACTGTTACCGGGCTTGAGGCGGTACACATCTTCACTCAGGTCGCCACGACGTTCAGCGCTGATCAGGGCGACGGGAAACAGGTTGCTGCTGCTTTGCATAATGCTCTTGCACAAAAAAGGGCGAGTCCGCAAGGATTCCGCCCTGTACAGATAAGAATGCCGGCCACCCTCGACGAGTGACCGGCACTTTTGACGTAGCGACCTTAGGCGGACGCTTGGCCTTCCGCCAGGAAGAACCAGGTTTCCAGCACGGAGTCCGGGTTCAGCGAGACGCTTTCGATGCCCTGTTCCATCAGCCATTTGGCCAGGTCAGGGTGATCGGAAGGACCTTGGCCGCAGATACCGATGTACTTGCCGGCTTTATTACAGGCCTGGATAGCGTTGGCCAGCAGCTTCTTGACCGCAGGGTTACGCTCGTCGAACAGGTGCGCGATGATCCCGGAGTCACGGTCCAGGCCCAGGGTGAGCTGGGTCAGGTCGTTGGAACCGATGGAGAAACCGTCGAAGAATTCCAGGAACTCCTCGGCCAGGATGGCGTTGGACGGCAGCTCGCACATCATGATTACGCGCAGGCCATTTTCGCCACGAGACAGGCCGTTTTCAGCCAGCAGATCGATGACTTGGCTCGCTTCGCCCAAGGTACGCACGAACGGCACCATGATCTCGACGTTATCCAGGCCCATATCGTTGCGCACGCGCTTGAGGGCACGGCATTCGAGTTCGAAGCAGTCACGGAACGCTTCGCTGATGTAACGCGAGGCGCCACGGAAGCCCAGCATCGGGTTTTCTTCTTCCGGCTCGTACAGCTTGCCGCCGATCAGGTTGGCGTATTCGTTGGACTTGAAGTCCGATAGACGCACGATGACCTTTTTCGGGTAGAACGCCGCCGCCAGGGTGCTGATGCCTTCCACCAGCTTCTCGACGTAGAAGCCCACCGGGTCGTTGTAGCCGGCAATGCGCTTGTCGACGCTTTCCTTGATGTCCAGCGGCAGGCCGTCGTAGTTCAACAGGGCCTTGGGGTGCACGCCGATCATGCGGTTGATGATGAACTCCAGGCGGGCCAGGCCCACACCGGCGTTCGGCAACTGCGCGAAGTCAAAGGCACGGTCCGGGTTGCCGACGTTCATCATGATCTTGAACGGCAGGTCGGGCATGGCGTCGATGGAGTTTTGCTTGATATCGAAGCCCAGCTCGCCTTCGAAGATAAAGCCGGTATCACCCTCGGCACAGGAAACGGTCACGCCCTGGCCATCTTTGAGCAGTTGAGTCGCGTTGCCGCAGCCCACGACCGCAGGGATACCCAGCTCACGGGCGATGATCGCCGCGTGGCAAGTACGCCCGCCACGGTTGGTAACAATGGCGCTGGCACGCTTCATCACCGGTTCCCAGTCCGGGTCGGTCATGTCGGAAACCAGTACGTCACCTGGCTGGACTTTGTCCATTTCGGACACGTCCTTGATGATCCGCACCTTGCCGGCGCCGATGCGCTGGCCAATGGCACGGCCTTCCACCAGCACAGTGCCGGTTTCTTTGAGCAGGTAGCGTTCCATGACGTTGGCCGAAGTACGGCTCTTCACGGTTTCCGGACGGGCCTGCACGATGTACAGCTTGCCGTCGTCACCGTCCTTGGCCCACTCGATGTCCATCGGGCACTTGTAGTGCTTTTCGATGATCATCGCTTGCTTGGCCAGTTCGCTGACTTCAGCGTCGGTCAGGCAGAAACGCGCGCGCTCGGCCTTGTCGACTTCAACGGTTTTAACCGAGCGACCAGCCTTGGCTTCGTCGCCGTAGATCATCTTGATGGCCTTGCTGCCCAGGTTACGGCGCAGGATGGCCGGGCGACCCGCTTCGAGGGTGCCCTTGTGTACGTAGAATTCGTCCGGGTTTACCGCGCCTTGTACGACGGTTTCGCCCAGGCCGTAGGCACCGGTGATAAACACCACATCACGGAAGCCGGATTCAGTGTCCAGGGTGAACATCACACCGGCAGTGCCGGTTTCCGAACGCACCATGCGCTGCACGCCGGCAGACAGGGCTACCAGCTTGTGGTCGAAACCTTGGTGTACGCGGTAGGAAATGGCGCGGTCGTTGAACAGCGAGGCGAACACTTCCTTGGCCGCGCGGATCACGTTTTCCACGCCGCGAATGTTCAGGAAGGTCTCTTGTTGACCGGCGAAGGAGGCGTCCGGCAAGTCTTCGGCGGTAGCCGAGGAGCGCACGGCAACGGCCACATCCGGGTTGCCGGCAGACAATTCAGCAAAGGCGGTACGAATTTCTTCGTTGAGCTTCTCGGGGAACTCGGCTTCCATGATCCACTGGCGGATCTGGGCGCCGGTCTTGGTCAGGGCGTTGACGTCGTCGACGTCCAGGGCATCCAGCGCGGCGTGGATCTGAGCGTTGAGGCCGCTCAGTTCGAGGAAATCGCGGTAAGCCTGGGCCGTGGTGGCGAAACCACCCGGCACCGAGACACCAGCGCCTGCAAGATTACTGATCATCTCGCCGAGGGATGCGTTCTTGCCCCCTACGTGCTCTACATCATGGACGCCGAGCTTATCGAGGGAAACTACGTACTCTACCAAGGTGATCTCTCCACTAACTGTGTTGGAAAAGCTCAGGACGCCGGTTGCTCAGTAGGAGCGCTTACCGGCGTTTGTGGCCTGGACCTGGAAAATAAGTGAGAATGCGGCCCACTGCGGGACGGCAAAATCGCGCCTATCATATCCAAGATTCGTCATCAGCTTAAGGCCCAGGGCTCAAATGAAACGATCTGCTTTCTTTATCTCCGACGGCACCGGCATCACAGCCGAAACATTGGGTCAAAGCCTGCTCGCGCAGTTCGAAAACATTACCTTCGCCAAATTCACGCGGCCCTATATCGACAGCGTGGATAAAGCGCGGGCCATGGTACAACAAATCAATCTGGCGGCTGAAAAAGACGGTTTTCGGCCGATCATTTTCGACACCATCGTCAATCAAGACATCCGTGAGATCCTCGCAACCTCCAATGGTTTCATGATCGACATCTTCTCCACGTTCCTTGCGCCACTGGAGCAAGAGCTGAGTGAACACTCCTCATACTCCGTAGGAAAGTCTCATTCCATTGGCCACAACTCCAATTATATGGAGCGAATCGAAGCGGTGAACTTCGCCCTCGACAACGACGACGGCGCCCGCACCCACTACTACGACAAGGCCGATCTGATCCTGGTGGGTGTGTCCCGCTGCGGCAAGACGCCGACTTGTCTGTACATGGCCATGCAATTCGGCATCCGCGCGGCGAACTACCCGCTGACCGAAGACGACATGGAGCACCTGACACTGCCCGCCGCCCTGCGCGCCCATTCCCACAAGCTATTCGGCCTCACCATCGACCCGGACCGGCTGACGGCGATCCGCAATGAGCGCAAGCCTAATAGCCGTTACTCCAGCTATGCCCAGTGCGAGTTCGAAGTGCGTGAAGTGGAAAATCTGTTCCGTCGCGAGAATATTGCGCACATCAATTCCACGCATTTTTCGGTGGAAGAGATTTCGGCGAAGATTTTGGTGGAGAAAGGGGTTGAGCGTAGGTTCAAGTAAGGCTGGTTGCCCGACAGCGCCGCAGTCCAATGTGGGAGCGGGGTTGCTCGCGAATGCGGTGTGCCAGTCAATAGATTCGTTGGCTGATACACCGCATTCGCGAGCAACCCCGCTCCCACATTTGGTTCAGTGTATATCCCCGCCTACAGATGAAACCTGCCCCCACCCTGCCCCAGCGCAGTAGCCAACGCATCAAACCCCGCCAGCAACAACTGATCATCTCCCGACGTATTGCAGATGCTCGCCCGAATAAACTGCGGCACCGCCGTCTGCCCCACGGCAAACGCCTCGGCAGTGGCGATCAGGTAATTGTTTTGCTTGAGTTCCGCTTCAATTTCCGACGCGCGCCATGGCTCCGGTACTTCAATCCAGAAGTGCGGGCTATTGAGATGGGTGCGGTATTCCAGGCCGGCCAACAGGTCGCGCACCAGCGCCTTGCGCCGGCTGATCTCGTTGATCTGTTGGCGCAGCAGGTACTCCGCCGTGCCGTTTTCGATCCATTGGGTGGCCAGTTCCAAGGTCACCGGGGTGGCCATCCAGCACGTCGAGCGCAGCGCCGCCGAAATGCGGCTGACCAACGCTGGCGGCGCATGTACGTAACCCACGCGCAACCCGGCTGACACCGCCTTGCTCAAGCTGCTGATCAAAATCGTACGCTCGGGCGCGAAATAACTGAGCGGTGGCGGCCGGTCTTCTACCAATACACCGTGGGCCTCGTCTTCAAGGATCAGCAGGTTGTGTTCACGGCACACCCTGACCAGCGCTTCCCGACGCGCGACGGATAACACCGCCGTGGTCGGGTTTTGAATAGTCGGCGTGCAGTACAACGCTGAAACCCGGTGATTGCGACAGACTTCATCCAGCGCACTCGGCAGCACGCCTTCTTCATCCATCTCCAGGCCGATCAGCCGTATGCCGAGCATGCGCGCGGCAGTGATGAGGCCGGGATAGGTCAGTTGCTCGGTGACCACCGTGTCGCCGGCCCGCAGCAACGCCATCATCGCGCAGAGCAAGCCGTGCTGGCCGCCATTGACGCAGATGACCTGTTCGGGAATCGGATGGAAATCGCGCTGCACCAGCCACTGCGCGCCCGCCTCGCGGTAGCGCGGCAGGCCCGCGTCCGGCGTGTAGGCGCTGATGTCCTGGAGGAACTTGGCATTGGTCGACAGGGTTTGGAAACTCTGGGCGAGAAACGTCGTTTCCTGCCCGGGGATATGCATGTTGCGGCTCATGTCGAAGTACTGGCGCGGCTCTTCGCTGAAGTTGCGAAAACCTTCATCGCGCTGGCGCTCCATCCCACGCTTGCGTACGAACGTGCCGTCGCCCACACGCGCCACTACCAACCCCAGGCGTTCCAACTCGCCGTAGGCCCGGCTGATGGTGCCGATCGTGACGCCAAGATTGTCGGAAAGCACCCGATGGGGTGGCAGTTTTCTTCCCGGTTCAATCAAGCCTTCAAGGATGCCCCGTTCCATGACATCGGACAGGCGCTTGTACTTCACGCCCTGCCCGTTGGACAACCCCTCACGCATAATTGACACCATGTCAATATTTGTTTTGACAGCCATCTTTCGCCCTAATAGTGTGCTTTTACGGGTTCAATCGCCGAATTTTACAACTCATTACAAGCTCAATATAGAGTTCAATTTCGGCTCAGGGAAGCAATAAACGATGCCAATGTCCGCCGTTCTCGAAAATACCGCCAAGGCCAAAAACCAAAAACAGTGGTTGGCCGGCCTGGTCACCAGCGTGATGTTCCTGATCGTGTGCCTGAGTTGGGGCACCACTTGGCTGGGCATCAAGATTGCCGTGGAGAGCGTTCCGCCGCTGACATCCGCCGGCCTGCGCTTCCTGATCGCCTTCCCACTGTTCCTGTGTTTTGCCTTGGTGCGCCGCGAGCCCATCCTGTTCCCTCGTGAAAGCCGCTGGTTCTTTGTGTTCGTGACCCTTTCCTACTTCAGCGTTCCCTATTACCTGCTCAATTACGGCGAGATGCATGTCTCATCCGGCCTCACTGCCCTGCTGTTCAGTTGCATGCCGGTCTTCATCCTGATTTTCTCCGCGCTGTTCCTGCGCGAACGGATCTACTTTTCCCAGGTGGTCGGTATCGGTATCGGCTTTGGCAGCCTGTACATGATCATCAAGAGCCAGGGCCTGCACCTGGACCACGCCGAGTTCTTCGGCGTGCTGGCGATTCTCACCGCCGCGATCATGCATGCCTTGTGCTACGTGATTACCAAGCAAAAAGGCAGCGCCATCAGTGTGATCACCTACAACACCCTGCCCATCGGCATCGCTGGGCTGATGCTGTTTGTCGCAGGTTTGTGGTTTGAAACACCGACCTTTGAAGCCATCACCCTGCGCTCCTGGGGGGCACTGTTCTATCTGGGGCTGGTGGCTTCGGTCGGCGGGTTCATCGTGTACTTCATGCTGCTCAAGCGTTTGAGCCCGATCATCCTTTCGTTCGTGTTCATCATCTTTCCGGTGTTCGCGGTGATCATCGGCGCCTGGTACGAAGGCGTAGCGATTTCCCGCGACCTGATGCTGTATTCGGCCATCCTGCTGGCCGGTTTTGCGATCACCAAGTTGCCGGTTGAAAAACTGCTGGCCAAGAAAAATTGACCCTTCAACCACTACGCGAGAGAAACATGGACGTCCTCCGCCCAAAAGCCCTGGAACAGATCTACGCCCACGCCAGCCGCAGCTATCCCGAAGAATGCTGCGGCTTCGTCTTCGCCGACGGCAGCGTGTACCTGGGCAGCAATATCCAGAATGAGCTGCACCGCAAGAACCCCGAGATGTACCCACGCAACGCGGCCAACGGCTACACGTTTGCGGTGGCCGACACCCTGCTGATGAACAAAGCGTTTCGCAGCGACAACCCGGTGGTGGTGATCTACCACTCCCACCCGGATGTCGGTGCCTATTTCAGCGACGAAGACCAGGACAAGGCGCTGTTCATGGGCGAACCGATCTACCCCGTCAGTTACCTGGTGGTAGACGTTCGCCAGGGCCAGGCCCTGGGTTCCAAGCTGTTTGCCTGGGACGGCAAGCATTTCGCCCTCAACCCTTTCAACGACCTGCACACGGAGTTGTCCATGAACGCTGTCTCTTTCCCCGACATTCTGGTTCGCGTGGCCAAGCTGCCGGAATCGACCCTTGAGGGTACCGGATCGACATTGCGCGAAGTCATTGAAAACCTCTGCAGCAGCCACCCACAGTTGCGCCCGCACCTGTTCCACGAGAAAAACAACCAACTCAAGGAGCACTTCCTGTTTACCGCCGAGGAAGCGCTGATCGACGCGGACGACCTGCTGCCCGAAAAAGCCAAGATCGAAGTACTGCTCGCCACCTCGGGCGGCATCGACGTCGATACCTTGAGCAACGAAGAAGTACAGCGCTACGTGCGCCACATCACCCTGCCCGGTGTCGGTCGTGAAGGCCAACTGAACCTCAAGAAAGCCAAGGTGCTGATCATCGGTACTGGCGGCCTGGGTTCGCCCATCAGCCTGTACCTGGCGGCGGCCGGCATCGGCACCCTGGGCCTGGTGGACTTTGACGTGGTGGAAAGCAGCAACCTGCAGCGCCAGATCGTGCACGGCAACAGCACCCTTGGCATGCCCAAGGTCGAGTCCGCCAAGCAACGCCTGCAAGACCTCAACCGGCATATCCAGATCAACGCGCACGACACTGCCTTGAACGCCGACAACGCCCTGGAACTGGTGGGCGCCTACGACCTGGTGATCGACGGCACCGACAACTTCGACACCCGCTACCTGGTCAACGACGCCTGCGTGCAGCTGGGCAAACCCTTGGTGTACGGCGCCATCTACCGTTTCGACGGGCAGATCAGCGTCCTCAACTATAAAGGCGGGCCGTGCTACCGCTGCCTGTTCCCCAAGGCGCCGCCCGCTGAGCTGGCGCCCAATTGCAGCGCCGGCGGCGTGATCGGCGTGCTGCCCGGCGTGGTCGGAATGATCCAGGCCACCGAGGCAATCAAGCTGCTGATCGGCATTGGTGAGCCGCTGTCCGGCCGCCTGATGCGCTTCGATGCGCTGGCGATGAAATTCAGCGAGATCCGCTTCAAGCGCCGTGCCGACTGCCCGTGCTGCTCGGAACTGCGCCACAGCGAAACCCAGGCGCCGGCGGTGTGCGCCGATGCCGTGCCGAGCCAGCCGTCACTGGCCGAAGAGCGCTACATCAAGCCCCGCGTGCTCAAGCAACTGCTCGAACACCCGCGCAGCGCCGACGTGCTGCTGGACGTGCGCGATGCCAGCGAACTGGAAGTGTGCAAGTTGCCGGGCGTGGTGCACATCCCGCTGGCCGAACTGGATGGGCAACTCGACAGCCTCAGCCGGGACAACACCCATTACCTGATCTGCTATGCCGGCACCCGCGCCGAGCAGGCTGCCAGCACGCTGCTGGCGGCAGGTTTTGCCAACACCAAAGTCCTGCAAGGTGGCATGAAACATTGGGTTCGCGACGTCGAACCCGACATGCCTTTGTACTGACCTCCGGCCATGGGCTCCTACCTGATGCTGCATAACTCTATTCTCGACGCCATCGGCCACACGCCGATCGTGCGCCTGGCGCAGTTTTCCGAAGACCTCGGCATCGAGGTCTACGCCAAGCTGGAATCCCTCAACCCCGGCGGCAGCCACAAGGCGCGCATCGCCTTGGGCATGATCCTCGACGCCGAGCGCCGGGGCGTGCTGATCCGCGATTCCGGGCAAACCATCATCGAACCCAGCGGCGGCAACACCGGCATCGGCCTGGTAATGGCCGGCAATGTGCTGGGCTACAAGGTGGTGCTGGTGATCCCCGACAACTACAGCCCTGAAAAACAAAAATTGCTGCGCCTGTACGGGGCCAAGGTGGTGCTGTCGGACAGCCGCCTGGGCAACAACTCCCATGGCGAAAAATGCATGGAACTGCAGCTGCAAAACCCTAGCTTCGTGATGCTCAACCAGCAGCGCAATGGCGCCAACCCGCAGACCCACCGCGACACCACCGCACGGGAAATCATCCGCGCCTTTGGCGAGCGTCGCGTGGACTATTTCGTCAGCGGCATTGGCACCGGCGGGCATATCACCGGCATCGGTGAAACCTTGAAAGCGACCTGGCCAGCCGTGCGCGTCATGGGTGTGGAACCGGAGGAATGCGACCTGCTGAAAAACCAGCACGCACCGCACCATATCCAGGGCCTGTCGATCGGCCTGATTCCGAGCATCCTCAACCTGGACGTGATCGACGGCATGCTCAAGGTCTCGCGCCAGGAATGCATCGACATGATGAAACGCATCATGCGCACCGACGCCATCAGCCTGGGTCTGTCCTCCGCCGCCAACATGGTGGCCATCGCCAAGCTCGCCCCCGAATTGCCGCCCGAAACGGTGGTGTTGACCATGGTCTACGACAATGCCGACAGCTACCTGCCCAGTTTCGAATAAGCGGTATTCCAACAAACCAGAATGCGGGGGTGCCTCCATGAGCGGTTTTATCGACATGCAACAGCTGCACGATGAGTTGCTCACGCACCTCATCACCACCCTCACGCCTGCGCAGATGAAGCAGTTGGAACCGCACCTCGCGCCGCTGATCCAGAACGCCGCGCAGGCGGTGGCCGAAGACCTGATCGCCTACGCCTACCGCGACCCGGCATCCCGTGGACGGGGGGAGCTGATCCTGGAGTCCTATGCCTCGTTCAAGGCGGTGCTGTATTACCGCTTGGCGCACTTGGTGTGGAACTTCCCCGACCAGACCAACGGGATGTTTTCGCGCATGGCGCTCAAGCTGAGCAACCAGGGCAAGATCCTCTCCGGCGCCGAGATCCACCCAGCAGCCCGCATTGGTCGGCGCTTTGTGCTCGACCACGGCTACGGCACGGTGATCGGTGAAACCTGCGAGATCGGCAACGACTGCTACATCCTCTGCGGCGTGACGCTCGGCGCCCGAGGCATCGCCAACAACCCCGACGGCAAGCGCCACCCGCGCCTGGGCAACAACGTCGAGGTCGGCTCCGGCGCACGCGTGCTGGGTTACGTGCTGATCGGCGACAACGTGTTTATCAGCCCTTCCTGCGTGATCACTCAAGACGTGCCGGCCGGCACCAAGGTCAAAGTGGTAAACCAGGTCCAGTTGCAGAAAAACGATGAATCAGAGCACAGCAGCTACCTCGGCGCTTTCGCCCTCGACGAGCGTTTGCACGTGGTCGGTGAGATCAACGCCAGTCATAAGGTCACGGTGCTGGACGCTGATTTCCACCCCTTGCAAGGGCTGATGCTGGAACCCACGGTGAAGGAGCGCCACCACCTGCAATTTCGCCTGCATCGCGTGGAGTCGGGCAACCAGCTGCCGCGCCTGCCGCTGAACCTGAAAGTGTGCGGCCCGGAATTTGAAATCACCCTGCTATCCCCCCCTGGCTTGAGTGCAATGGTGCGTTCCCTGTTGCAAGCCAGCCCATTGACTGTCGGAGGTTGAACATGTCTGTGCACACCATGGAAACCCTAGCGCTGTTCGATAGCGCGCCCTACCAGAACGCCTTCAGCGCCCGGGTGATCGCCGTCAGCGAACACGGCGTCGCGCTGGAACACACCTTGTTCTACCCCACTGGCGGCGGGCAGCCGGGTGACACCGGCCACCTCACGCTGGCCGACGGCACGCGGGTTCAAGTGACTGGCACGATACGCGACCCGGTACTGCGCTCGATCATCTGGCACCAGGTGGAACAGTGGCCGGCGCAGTTGGCTGCCGGCGCGCAGGTAGATGCAGGTATCGATTGGGAGCGGCGCTACCAGCACATGAAGATGCATACCTGCTTGCACCTGCTGTGCTCGCTCATCGACGCTCCGGTCACCGGTTGCAACATCAGTGCCGACAAAGGCCGCCTGGATTTCGACTTGCCGGAAATGACCCTCGACAAAGATAGCCTCACCCGTGACCTGAATGCGTTGATCGAGCAGGCCCATGCGGTCAAGACCCTGTCGATGCCCGCCTCCGAGTATTCCACCCTGCTGCAGATAACGCGCACCCAGGCGGTCGCGCCTCCGGTGGTCCAAGGCTCGGTCCGGGTCATCGAGATCAGCGGTATCGATATCCAACCGTGCGGCGGTACCCACGTCACCAACACCGAAGAAATCGGCCGGGTGTTCTGCGAGAAAATCGAGAAGAAGAGCAAGCACAACCGCCGGGTAATCCTGCGGTTTGAATGACCGCCGGGCAACAGCTGGGGCGACCGCGCCCTGGCTGCGTTTCGTACAGCAAACTGACAGCAAATTTATGTGCTTGTAACATTCAGAAACGTACAATCCCGCCTGCAGCCATCCCCCTGATGTGCCGCCATCTGACTCATGGAGAAAGAGCGTCCGCCCATTCTCGGTGGGGCTTTCGAACAGAAGCTAAGCTCACCCCCATCGCCTCTCTTAGAACCTGAACGCTGCAGGAATGACTGCCTATGAACAAAGTGTTCCGCCACTACATCCCGGCGTCCACATTGCGCTTGCTGCCCAACCGCTGGGATTTGGTTGCCCTGCCGCTGGTAATCGGTTTTCTACTGTTTTTCTCGATCACCGCCCGTGAAACCTGGGCCCCCATCGACACCCTGCAGAGCGAAATCATTTCCCTCGACCCGGCCAACCTGCCGGAGTACGCGATGCGCACCACCCTGCGCATGCTCGCAGCGATGGTTGCGGCGCTGGTTTTCACCCTGTTGTACGGCACCTTGGCGGCCAAAAGCCGGCGCGCCGAGAAACTGCTGGTGCCGGTGCTCGACATCCTGCAATCGGTGCCGGTGCTCGGTTACATCTCCTTTACGGTGACGTTTTTCCTGCTGCTGTTCCCCGGGCGCGTGCTCGGTGCCGAGTTCGCGGCGATCTTTGCGATCTTCACCAGCCAGGCCTGGAACATGACGTTCAGCTTCTACCAGTCGCTGCGCATGCTGCCCCACGACCTGGTGGAAGTGTCCACCAACCTGCGGCTGTCGGGCTGGCAGAAGTTCTGGAAACTCGACGTGCCCTTCGCCATGCCCGGGCTGGTGTGGAACATGATGATGAGCATGTCCGGCGGCTGGTTCTTCGTGGTCGCATCCGAAGCCATTACCGTCGGCGACAAGACCATCACCCTGCCCGGCGTGGGTTCGTACCTGGCCCTGGCCATCGCCCAGAAGGACCTGCACGCCGTGGGTTACGTGATCCTGGCGATGATCGCGGTGATCCTGATCTACGACCAGTTCCTGTTCCGCCCGCTGGTGGCCTGGGCCGACAAATTCCGCATGGAAACCACCGCCTCCCAAGGCGCTGCGCCACAATCCTGGGTGCTGAACCTGATCCAGCGCACGCGCATGGTCCAGCGCATCTTGCGCCCCATCACCCGCACCATCAGCCGGATTGGCAACAAGCGCTTCAGCCTGGCAGGCGGTGCGCTCAAGGCATTGCCGGCAGAAACGCCAGCAGCCTCGAAGGTGATCGACTGGGCATGGGGCAGCCTGATTGCCTTGATGGCCGCCTATGCGCTTTACCACATCGTGCTGTACGTCGGCACTGAAGTGGGCCTGGCCGAAGTTGGCCACGTGCTGGTGTTGGGCCTGATCACCTTGTTGCGGGTCGCGGGGCTGATCCTGATCGCGTCGCTGATCTGGGTGCCACTGGGCGTGATGATCGGCCTGCGCCCAAAACTGGCGGAAAAGATCCAGCCATTGGCGCAGTTCCTCGCGGCGTTCCCGGCCAACCTGCTGTTCCCGGTGTTCGTCATCGTGATCCTGCACTACAAACTCAACCCGGATATCTGGCTGAGCCCACTGATCGTGCTGGGCACCCAGTGGTACATCCTGTTCAACGTCGTCGCCGGTGCCAGCGCCTTCCCCAACGACTTCAAGGAAGCCGCCGCCAACTTCCGCATTCGCGGCTGGCTGTGGTGGCGCAAGGTAATGCTGCCGGGGATCTTCCCGTACTACGTCACCGGCGCGATCACCGCCTCGGGCGGTGCGTGGAACGCCAGCATCGTCTCCGAGTACGTGTCGTGGGGCCAGGACACCGTGGTCGCCCATGGCCTGGGCGCCTACATCGCACAAACCACCGCCGCCGGCGACTTCCCCAAAATCGCCCTGGGCGTGGTGGTGATGTCGATCTTTGTGGTGGCCTTCAACCGTGCGGTCTGGCGGCCGATGTACGCCATGGCTGAAAACAAACTGCGTCTGAATTGATGGGATTCACCGTGATGAGTACTTCTATCGAACACACTGCAGACACCCCGGAAATCTACGCGTTGAAGAACGTCAACCGGGTGTTTGGCAAAGGCAAAGACGAGCTGCAGGTACTCAGCGGCGTCGACTTGAGCCTGCATGAAGGCGAGATCGTTGGCATGCTCGGGCGCTCTGGCTCCGGCAAGTCCACCTTGCTGCGTATCATCGCCGGGCTGATCCAGCCCTCGTCGGGCGACGTGCACTACAACGGCAAACCGCTGACCGGTCCGGCCGAAGGCGTGGCCATGGTGTTCCAGACCTTTGCGTTGTTCCCCTGGCTGACTGTGCTGGAAAACGTCGAAGCAGGCCTGCAAGCCTTGCAGGTCGAGCGCAAGGAAACCCGCCGGCGCGCCCTGGCCGCTATCGACCTGATCGGCCTGGACGGTTTTGAAAACGCCTACCCGCGCGAGCTGTCCGGTGGCATGCGCCAACGCGTCGGTTTCGCCCGTGGCCTGGTGGTCAACCCGACGCTGCTGCTAATGGACGAACCTTTCTCTGCCCTCGACGTGCTCACCGCCGAAACCCTGCGCACCGACCTGCTGGACCTGTGGAGCGGCAAACAGTTGCCGATCAAGTCGATCCTGATCGTGACCCACAACATCGAGGAAGCCGTGCTGATGTGCGACCGCATCCTGGTGCTGTCGTCCAACCCTGGCCGCGTGGTCGCCGAGATCAAGGTACCGTTTGCTCACCCGCGCAATCGCCTGGACCCAACATTCCGGCAGATGGTCGATGACATCTACGCGCTGATGACCGACCGGCGCAGCGCCGATGCCAGCGCCGGCAAACCCGAGCTGAAAATGGGCAGCCTGCTGCCGGAAGTCTCCACCAACCTGATGGCCGGCTTGATCGAAACCCTGGCCGCCGAGCCCTACAACGGTCACGCCGGTTTGCCCAATGTCGCCGAACGGGGCCTGCTGGAAGTGGACGATCTGTTTCCGGTGGCAGAAATGCTCGAGCACTTGGGCTTCGCCGAACTCAAGGGTGCCGACATCACGTTGACCGATGCGGGCAAGCTGTTTGCCGACTACGGCACCCAAGAGCGCAAGACCTTGTTCGCCGAGCATTTGATCCAGCATGTGCCGTTGGCCGCGCGCATTCATCAGGTGTTGCTGGAGCGCAGTGGGCACCGGGCACCACGGGTGCGTTTCGAGCAGGAATTGGAAGACTCGATGACCGAAGCGTTCGTGGAGAAAACCCTCGAAACCGTGGTGGCGTGGGGACGGTATGCGGAGATTTTCTCGTATGACGACCATACCGAGACGTTTAGCCTGGAGGACTTCGAGGGCAGTATGTAAGCCTTGAACAACACAGAACAAAATGTGGGAGCTGGTTTGCCTGCTCCCACATTGACCGCGTTGTTATTTAGATCACGAACAGGTCCACGAACCGGTTGACCGGCGTGGCCTCAAGCCGCGCTTGATCCTTGCACAACGCAAAAATCTCCCCGCTGCGCTGCGCCGTGAACCGCGTGGCCAGGTTGGCCTTGAACTTGTCTTCCAGCAACGGAATGCCATCCCCACGGCGGCGGCGATGGCCAATCGGGTATTCCACCGCCACTTGTTCAGTACTGGAACCGTCCTTGAAGAACACCTGCACCGCGTTGGCGATGGAGCGTTTGTCCGCTTCCAGGTATTCGCGGCTGTAGCGCGGGTCTTCGACGATGACCATCTTGTCGCGCAGTTCGTCGATGATCGGATGGGCTGCGTGGAACTCATCTTCGTACTGCTCCGCCACCAGGTTGCCGAACGCCAGCGGGACGGCGGTCATGTATTGCAGGCAATGGTCGCGGTCAGCGGCGTTGGCCAGTTGGCCGACCTTGGAGATGATACGGATCGCCGACTCGTGGGTGGTGATCACGATGCGGTCGATGTCATGCAGGCGATCTTTCACCAACGGGTGCAAGGTCACCGCCGCTTCGCAGGCGGTTTGCGCGTGGAACTCGGCGGGGAAGCTGATCTTGAACAACACGTTTTCCATCACGTAAGTGCCGTAGGGCTGGGACAGGCTGAACACGCGCTTGTCCTCGGGTTTGAGCGCCAGGTCCTTGTTGGTGTGACTGAACAACACGTCGTAAAAGCCCCATTGCGGCGCGCTCAATACGCCGGGAATGCCCATCTCGCCACGCAACGCAATATCCGCCAGGCGCACGCCACGACTTGACGCATCCCCCGCTGCCCAGGATTTACGTGACCCGGCATTCGGTGCGTGACGATAGGTGCGCAACGCTTGCCCATCGACAAACGCATGGGACAACGCTGCCAACAGTTGCTCGCGGTTAGCGCCCATCAGCTTGGCGGTGACCGCCGTGGAGGCGACTTTCACCAGCAGCACGTGGTCGAGGCCGACGCGGTTGAAGGAGTTTTCCAGGGCGATCACGCCTTGAATCTCGTGGGCCATGATCATTGCTTCCAACACCGCACGTACGGTCAGCGGCGCGTCGCCATTGGCCACGCGTTTTTGCGAGAGGTGATCGGCCACGGCCAGGATGCCGCCGAGGTTATCCGAAGGATGGCCCCATTCGGCGGCGAGCCAGGTGTCGTTGTAGTCGAGCCAACGCACGATGCAGCCGATGTCCCACGCGGCTTTTACCGGGTCCAGTCGGAACGAGGTGCCCGGTACACGCGCGCCAAACGGCACCACCGTGCCCTCGACGATAGGCCCCAGGTGCTTGGTGCACTCGGGAAAGCGCAGGGCCAGCAGGCCACAACCCAAGGTGTCCATCAGGCAGTTACGGGCGGTGTCCAGCGCAGCCTGGGAATCGATCCGGTAGTTGAGGACGTAGTCGGCGATGTCCTGCAAGACCTGGTCGTAATCGGGGCGGTTGTTCTGGTCGACGTTGGCGCTCATGGCAGTACTCCAAAAGTGGGTTGGGGGTAGTCCTCGGGCTCACGGTTGATCAAATTTGGGCTGGTCTGATTGCCAGCCTTGGAATAAATGTCACCTGTGGGAGCGGGCTTGCCCGCGATCGCGGTGGGTCAGCAAAAGAAATGTCACTGATATGCCGCTATCGCGGGCAAGCCCGCTCCCACAGGTGATGGGTGTCGGGTTTTAGAAAGCGTCGCCGGGGACGCGCACGAAACCTTCCATCAGCACCCGCGCACTGCGGCTCATGATGGCTTTCTTCACCACCCACTCACCGTTCACCTCACTGGCCTCGGCGCCCACGCGCAACGTGCCGGACGGATGCCCGAACCGCACCGCATTGCGTTCCACACCACCGGCAGCGAGGTTGACCAGCGTGCCGGAAATCGCCGCTGCCGTGCCAATCGCCACCGCCGCCGTGCCCATCATCGCGTGGTGCAGCTTGCCCATGGACAGCGCACGCACCAGCAGGTCGACATCACCGGCCTTGATCGCCTTGCCGCTGGATGCCACGTAGTCCGCAGGCTTGGCCACAAACGCCACCTTCGGTGTGTGCTGGCGCTGGGCCGCTTCGTCCAGGTGCTTGATCAGGCCCATGCGCAATGCGCCGTAGGCCCGTACCGTTTCAAACATTGCCAGGGCCTTAGGGTCGCTGTTGATCGCACTCTGCAACTCGGTGCCGGTGTAGCCCAGGTCTTCGGCGTTGATGAAGATGGTCGGGATGCCCGCGTTGATCAGCGTGGCCTTGAACGTGCCGACGCCGGGCACCTCCAGGTCGTCCACCAGGTTGCCGGTGGGGAACATCGAGCCGCCGCCCCCCTCTTCTTCTGCTGCCGGGTCCATGAACTCCAACTGCACTTCGGCCGCTGGGAAGGTCACGCCATCCAGCTCGAAGTCGCCGGTTTCCTGCACCGCGCCGTCAGTAATTGGCACGTGGGCAATGATGGTCTTGCCGATATTGGCCTGCCACACACGTACCACGGCCACGCCGTTGCGGGGCACGCGAGCCGGGTCGACCAGCCCCGCGCTGATGGCGAACGAACCCACCGCCGCCGACAGGTTGCCGCAGTTGCCGCTCCAGTCCACGAATGGTTTGTCGATGGACACCTGGCCGAACAGGTAATCCACGTCATGATCGGCGCGGGTGCTTTTGGCCAGGATCACGGTTTTGCTGGTGCTGGACGTGGCGCCGCCCATGCCGTCGATCTGCTTGTCGTACGGGTCGGGGCTGCCGATTACCCGTAGCAACAGGGCGTCGCGCGCAGCGCCCGGGACCTGCGCCGACTCGGGCAGGTCCTTGAGGCTGAAAAACACACCCTTACTGGTGCCGCCACGCATATAGGTGGCGGGGATCTTGATTTGCGCTACGTGTGCCATGGTTACCCCTCAGGCAGTCGCTGCCGATTCCAGGAAGTCCTGGGCAAAACGTTGCAACACGCCGCCCGCCTCGTAGATCGACACTTCTTCGGCGGTGTCCAGGCGGCAGGTCACCGGCACTTCGACACGTTCGCCATTCTTGCGGTGGATCACCAGGGTCAGTTGCGCACGCGGGGTGCGCGAGCCGACCACGTCATAGGTTTCGCTGCCGTCGATGTTCAAGGTATGACGGTCGGTGCCCGGCAGGAACTCCAACGGCAACACGCCCATGCCCACCAGGTTGGTACGGTGGATGCGCTCGAAACCTTCGGCAGCAATTGCTTCCACGCCGGCGAGGCGCACGCCTTTGGCCGCCCAGTCGCGGGAAGAACCCTGGCCGTAATCGGCGCCGGCAATGATGATCAGCGGCTGCTTGCGCTCCATGTAGGTTTCGATGGCTTCCCACATCCGCGTGACCTGGCCTTCGGGCTCGATGCGTGCCAGGGAACCCTGTTTGACCTTGCCGTTTTCCACCACCATTTCGTTGAACAGTTTTGGGTTGGCGAACGTCGCGCGCTGCGCGGTCAAATGGTCGCCCCGATGAGTCGCGTAGGAGTTGAAGTCGACTTCCGGCAAGCCCATTTTCGCCAGGTATTCACCGGCGGCACTGTCGAGCATGATCGCGTTGGACGGCGACAGGTGGTCAGTGGTGATGTTGTCCGGCAGCACCGCCAGCGGGCGCATGCCCTTGAGCGGACGCGCACCGGCCAATGCGCCTTCCCAGTACGGCGGGCGGCGAATATAGGTGCTTTGCGGGCGCCAGTCATACAGCGGCGCAACCTTGGGGCCGGTGTCTTCGTGAATGGCGAACATCGGGATGTAGACCTTGCGGAACTGCTCCGGCTTGACCGAAGCCTTCACCACCGCGTCGATTTCTTCGTCGCTTGGCCAGATGTCCTGCAGGCGGATTTCCTTGCCGTTGGCGTCCAGGCCCAGCACGTCTTTTTCGATGTCGAAACGGATGGTGCCGGCAATCGCGTAAGCCACCACCAGCGGCGGCGATGCGAGGAACGCCTGCTTGGCGTACGGGTGAATGCGCCCGTCAAAGTTGCGGTTGCCCGACAACACGGCGGTGGCGTACAAGTCGCGGTCGATGATCTCTTGCTGGATCACCGGATCGAGCGCGCCAGACATGCCGTTGCACGTGGTGCAGGCGAAGGCCACCACGCCGAAGCCGAGTTTTTCCAGTTCATGATCCAGGCCGGCGTCTTCAAGGTACATGGCCACGGTTTTCGAACCCGGTGCCAGGGACGATTTGACCCACGGTTTGCGCACCAGCCCGAGCTTGTTGGCATTGCGCGCCAGCAGGCCTGCGGCAATCACGTTGCGCGGGTTGCTGGTGTTGGTGCAGCTGGTGATGGCGGCAATGATGACTGCGCCATCTGGCATTTGGCCGGGCACTTCTTCCCACTGGCCGCTGATGCCTTTGGCTGCCAGGTCGCTGGTCGCGACGCGGGCGTGCGGGTTGCTCGGGCCGGCCATGTTGCGCACGACGCTGGACAAATCGAACGTCAGGCCACGCTCATATTGCGCGCCTTTGAGGTCATCCGCCCACAGGCCGGTATGACGTGCGTATTGCTCCACCAGGGTGACTTGTTCGTCTTCACGGCCCGTGAGTTTCAGGTAAGCGATAGTCTGTTGGTCGATGTAGAACATCGCTGCGGTGGCGCCGTATTCCGGGGCCATGTTGGAGATGGTTGCGCGGTCGCCCAGCGTCAGCGCCGACGCGCCCTCGCCGAAGAACTCCAGCCACGCGCCGACCACTTTCTGCTTACGCAAAAACTCCGTCAGCGCCAGCACCATATCGGTGGCAGTGATGCCCGGTTGCAGCTTGCCGGTCAGTTCCACGCCGACGCTTTCCGGCAGGCGCATCCACGAGGCGCGGCCAAGCATCACGCTCTCGGCTTCCAGGCCACCGACGCCGATGGCGATTACGCCCAGGGCATCCACGTGCGGGGTGTGGCTGTCGGTGCCGACGCAAGTGTCGGGGAACGCTACGCCGTCGCGCACCTGGATCACCGGAGACATTTTCTCCAGGTTGATCTGGTGCATGATGCCGTTGCCCGGCGGGATCACGTCGACGTTCTTGAAGGCCTTTTTGGTCCACTCGATAAAGTGGAAACGGTCTTCGTTGCGACGGTCTTCAATGGCACGGTTTTTTTCGAACGCGTCCGGGTCGAAACCACCGGCTTCGACGGCCAGGGAGTGGTCGACGATCAGTTGGGTCGGCACCACCGGGTTGACCTGCGCCGGGTCGCCACCTTGCTGGGCGATGGCGTCGCGCAGGCCGGCGAGGTCCACCAGGGCGGTCTGGCCGAGAATGTCGTGGCACACCACGCGCGCCGGGAACCAGGGAAAGTCGAGGTCGCGCTTGCGCTCGATCAGTTGGCTCAGGGACGCATTGAGGGTGGCCGGGTCGCAGCGACGCACCAGGTTCTCGGCGAGTACGCGGGAGGTGTAGGGCAAGGTGGCGTAGGCGCCAGGGGTGATTGCCTCGACAGCCGCACGGGCGTCGAAGAAATCCAGGCGGCTGCCGGGGAGCGGTTTGCGAAATTCAGTGTTCATCGTCAGGACTCGGTCACGGTAGGTTCAAAGGGCGGACTGTCGACACTGGCCCAGCTCCCACAATAAAGCCCATTTGCCAGTGTGTTCAGTTCATCCCACTCAGCGACGTTCGATTGGCACGAACTTGCGCTGCTCAACGCCGATGTACTCGGCGCTTGGACGGATGATGCGGTTGTTGGCGCGCTGCTCGAACACATGCGCGGCCCAGCCGGTCAGGCGTGAGCACACGAAGATCGGCGTGAACAACTTGGTCGGGATGCCCATGAAGTGGTACGCCGAGGCATGGTAGAAGTCGGCGTTGGGGAACAGTTTCTTCTGCTCCCACATGGTCTTGTCGATGGCTTCGGAGACCGGGAACAGCACCTTGTCGCCTACTTCATCGGCGAGTTTTTTCGCCCAGCCCTTGATCACTTCATTGCGCGGGTCGCTGTCTTTGTAGATCGCGTGGCCGAAGCCCATGATCTTGTCCTTGCGCGCCAGCATGCCGAGGGTGCCTTCCACGGCATCTTCGGCCGAGGTGAAGCGCTCGATCATTTCCATTGCTGCTTCGTTGGCGCCGCCATGCAACGGGCCGCGCAGCGAGCCGATGGCCGCGGTGACGCAGGAATACAGGTCGGACAGGGTCGAGGCACACACGCGCGCGGTGAACGTCGAGGCGTTGAATTCGTGCTCCGCATAGAGGATCAGCGACACGTTCATCACTTTGACGTGCAACTCGCTTGGCTTCTTGCCATGCAGCAGGTGCAGGAAGTGGCCGCCGATGGAAGGCTCGTCGGTCACGCAGTCGATACGCTTGCCGTCGTGGCTGAAGCGGTACCAGTAGCACATGATCGCCGGGAAGGCGGCGAGCAAGCGGTCGGTGACATCGCGCTGCACGCTGAAATCTTTCTCGGGCTCGATATTGCCGAGGAACGAGCAACCGGTGCGCATCACATCCATCGGGTGGGCGTCGGCAGGGATGCGTTCCAGCACTTCTTTCAGCGCTTGGGGCAAGTCACGCAGTTTGCTCAACTTGGCGCTGTAGGCCGCCAACTCGGTTTTAGTCGGCAACTCGCCGTACAGCAGCAGGTAGGCGACTTCTTCGAACTGCGCATCGGCGGCCAGTTCGCGCACGTCATAGCCGCGATAGGTCAGGCCGGCACCCGCCTGGCCCACGGTGGACAGTGCGGTCTGGCCGGCTACTTGGCCACGCAGGCCAGCGCCACTGAGTACTTTTGCTTCAGCCATGTCGGTTCTCCAATCTTGAATTTATTAGGGAGGCTGTTCTTTACTTCTTGGCTGCGAACAGCGCGTCGAGCTTCTGCTCAAAGGTGTGGTAGTCGATGCGATCGTAAAGCTCCATGCGGGTTTGCATGGTGTCGATCACGTTCTGCTGGGTGCCGTCGCGACGGATCGCGGTGTAGACGTTCTCGGCGGCCTTGTTCATGGCGCGAAAGGCTGAGAGCGGGTACAGCACGATGGAAACATCGGCAGATTTCAACTGTTCGGTGGTGTACAGCGGTGTGGCGCCGAACTCGGTGATGTTGGCCAGGATCGGCGCCTTCACGCGGGAGGCGAACAGCTTGTACATCTCAAGTTCGGTAATGGCTTCGGGGAAGACCATGTCGGCGCCGGCTTCGATGCAAGCGGCGGCACGCTCCAGGGCGGACTCCAGGCCTTCGACCGCCAGCGCGTCGGTACGCGCCATGATCACAAAGCTGTCATCGGTGCGCGCGTCCACGGCGGCCTTGATGCGATCGACCATTTCCTGTTGGGACACGATTTCTTTATTCGGGCGATGGCCGCAGCGCTTGGCGCCGACCTGGTCTTCGATATGGATGGCGGCGGCGCCGAACTTGATCATCGACTTGACGGTGCGCGCCACGTTGAACGCCGAGGAGCCGAAACCGGTGTCCACATCCACCAGCAACGGCAGGTCGCAGACGTCGGTGATGCGGCGCACGTCGGTGAGCACGTCATCCAGGCCGGTAATCCCTAAGTCCGGCACGCCCAGGGAACCGGCAGCAACACCGCCACCCGACAGGTAGATCGCCTTGAAACCGGCACGCTTGGCCAGCAGCGCATGGTTGGCGTTGATCGCGCCGACCACCTGCAAGGGATGCTCGCTGGCGACGGCGTCACGGAAACGCTGGCCGGGAGTGCTCTTATTATTCGAACTCATCATTCACCTCGTGATTGGGGGGCACCGTCGGGGAAATGACGGGCGATGTTGCGTTTGGAGGCGCCGATATGGCGGCGCATCAGCAGTTCGGCCAGCTCACCGTCACGATCGGCAATCGCATCGAGAATTCGGTGGTGCTCGGCAAAAGCCTGGCGTGGACGATTGGGGGTCGCGGAAAACTGGATGCGGTACATGCGCACCAATTGGTACAGCTCGCCGCAGAGCATTTGGGTGAGGGTACGGTTACCGGCACCTTGAATTATCCGGTAATGAAAATCGAAGTCGCCTTCCTGCTGGTAGTAGCCGAGGCCGGCCTGGAAGGCTTCGTCGCGCTCGTGGGTGTGCAACACCTGGCGCAATTCTTCGATCTCCGCATCGGTCATGCGCTCGGCAGCCAGGCGACAGGCCATGCCTTCGAGGGATTCGCGGATTTCGTAGAGTTCGATCAATTCGGCGTGGCTCAACGACACTACCCGCGCGCCGACATGGGGTACGCGCACCAATAGGCGCTGGCCTTCCAGGCGATGGATCGCCTCGCGCAGCGGGCCACGGCTGATGCCGTAGGTACGCGCCAGTTCCGGCTCGGAGATCTTGCTGCCGGGGGCGATCTCGCCCTTGACGATGGCGGCCTGGATACGGCGGAAGACGTTTTCAGACATGGTCTGGGATTCGTCTGACACCGCGACCGAGGCTTCCGCTTGATCCAGCATATTGTCGACACCTTCAAAAGCAATGCCGCAAAAACTAGCCAATTAGCCTCGCGCAGTCAAAGAATAAATACACATTGTCGACAATCGTCTAATAACCGCTTGCGCACTCTATCAGGGCATGGCCGCCTGCCAGCGCTGGCGCCAAAAAAGCATCATGTTAGAATGCCCGCCGCTTTTGCCTGACATCATTAGATGAAACGGCGCACGAGGGAGCTTGCGCAGCAATGCCAGTCGCCTTGAACCAAACATCGCACTGCACCGCCTCGGGATTTATGAGACTCAAGCCCTTCCTTTTACTGATTTGCCTGTTATCGGTGCCCGGCCTTGCCATTGCCGGCGAGAAGACCGTGTACGGCCTCAACGAATACGCCCAATTGGCCGGCATCGACCTTGAAGTCGCCGCCAAACTGGACACCGGTGCCAAGACCGCCTCTCTCAGTGCCCGTGATATCAAGCGTTTCAAGCGCAACGGCGAATCCTGGGTGCGCTTCTACCTGGCCATCGACACCGCCCATTCCCACCCCATCGAACGCCCCCTGGCCCGCGTCAGCAAGATCAAGCGCCGCGCCGGTGACTACGACCCCGATGAGGACAAGAACTACACCGCCCGCCCAGTCATTGCGCTGGACATCTGCATGGGCACTGCTTTACGCAGCATCGAAGTGAACTTGACTGACCGCAGCGCATTCCAATACCCGCTGCTGATCGGCTCCGAAGCGTTGAAACGCTTTGATGCGCTGGTCGACCCCAGTCTTAAATACGCAGCAGGCAAACCTGCCTGTGCCGCCGACGCTCATACCGCCGAGTAAACCGAATGCGCTCTCTGACCCTGCACCTGAAAATCCTGATCGCCATCCTGGTGGTGCTGGGTATTTCGGTCACCGCCTATCAGATCTTCGTGCTGGGGATCCCCGTCACCGAAGACGCCACCGACGACTTATGGAACATCGACGCCAAAGTCGAGTTCGTCGCCAACCCGAAAGACCCGGTAAAGATCCAGATGTTCGTGCCGCCGCTGAGCCGCGATTTCGTGAGCCTCAACGAGAGTTTCATCTCGAATAACTATGGGGTCAGCGTCAATCGTATCGACGGCAACCGTAAGGTCACCTGGTCGGCGCGTCGCGCCAACGGCAAGCAAACCCTGTATTACCGCCTGGTGTTGACCAAGCGCTACAGCGGCGAAAAAGCCAAGGTCAAGGGCCCGACCTTCCGCGACAGCATTGCAGTGGAAGGCCCTGAAAAAATCGCCGCCGAAGCCTTGCTGGCACCGATCCGCCAGCACTCGGCCGACGTCGAGACGTTTATCAGCGAAGCTATCAAGCGCACCAACAACCTCAACGACGACAATGTGAAGCTGCTGCTGGCGGGCGATCCCTCTACGCCGCACAAGGCCAAGATCGTCGAGTTGCTGCTGTCCATCGCCCATGTGCCGGTGGAAAAGGTCCATACCATTCGCCTGGTGGCCGACCAACCACAAACCCCGGAGCTGTGGTTGCGCAGCTTCAATGGCAACGACTGGCTGTACTTCAACCCGGAAACCGGCGAACAGGGCCTGCCCACCGACCGGCTGCTGTGGTGGACCGGTGATGAAAACCTGATCACCGTCGACGGTGGCAAGAAGGCCATGGTGACCTTCAGCCTGAACAACAGCGAGATGAACGCGATCCGCCTGGCCAAGCTGACGGACGAAAACACCGACGCCAACTTCCTTGAATATTCGTTGTACGGCCTGCCGCTGCAAACCCAGCAGACCTTCATGATCATGGTGATGATCCCGATTGGCGTGCTGGTGATCCTGATCCTGCGCAACCTGATCGGCCTGCAGACATTGGGCACGTTTACCCCGGTGCTGATCGCCCTGGCGTTCCGCGAAACCCAGTTGGGCTTTGGTATTGCGCTGTTCACCATTATTACGGCGCTGGGGCTGTCACTCCGGTCGTACCTGGAACACTTGAAGCTGCAGATGCTGCCGAGGCTCTCGGTGGTGCTGACCTTTGTGGTGGTGCTGATCGCGGCTATCAGCCTGTTCAGCCATAAGCTTGGGCTGGAGCGCGGGCTGTCGGTGGCGCTGTTCCCGATGGTGATTCTGACCATGACCATCGAACGCCTGTCGATCACCTGGGAAGAACGCGGCGCCAACCATGCGCTGAAAGTGGCGATTGGTACGCTGTTCGCCGCCTCCCTGGCGCACTTGATCATGAGCGTGCCAGAGCTGGTGTACTTCGTGTTTACCTTCCCGGCGATCCTGCTGATCCTGGTGGGCTTCATGCTGGCCATGGGTCGCTATCGCGGCTACCGCCTGACCGAGCTGGTGCGTTTCAAGGCATTCCTCAAGAAGGCTGATCAGTAATGTTCGGTTTCTGGAAGACCTGGAAGGCCCTTGAAGCGCGGGGAATCATGGGCATCAACCGGCGCAATGCCGACTATGTGCTCAAGTACAACAAGCGCAGCCTGTACCCAATCGTGGATGACAAGATCATCACCAAGGAACGGGCCATCGCTGCTGGCATCCATGTGCCGGAAATGTACGGGGTGATCTCCACCGAGAAGGAAATCGACAAGCTCGACGAGATCATCGGTGGGCGCAGCGACTTCGTGATCAAGCCGGCACAAGGTGCCGGCGGTGACGGCATCCTGGTGGTGGCGGACCGCTTTGAAGGGCGCTATCGCACAGTGTCCGGCAAGATCATCAGCCATGAAGAGATTGAGCATCAGATCTCCAGCATCCTCACCGGCCTGTATTCCTTGGGCGGTCACCGCGACCGCGCATTGATCGAATACCGTGTGGTGCCCGACCAGATCTTCAAAAGCATCAGCTACGAAGGCGTGCCGGACATTCGCATCATCGTGCTGATGGGTTACCCGGTCATGGCCATGTTGCGCTTGCCAACGCGCCAGTCCGGCGGCAAGGCCAACCTGCACCAAGGCGCCATTGGCGTCGGTGTGGACTTGGCTACTGGCTTGACCCTGCGTGGTACCTGGCTGAACAACATCATCACCAAACACCCCGACACCACCAACGCGGTGGATGGCGTGCAACTGCCCAACTGGGACGGTTTCATGAAGCTTGCGGCCGGCTGCTACGAGCTGTGCGGGCTGGGTTACATCGGCGTGGACATGGTGCTGGACCAGGAGAAAGGCCCGCTGATCCTGGAGCTGAATGCGCGTCCGGGACTGAATATCCAGATTGCCAACGACTGCGGCTTGACGCTGCGCACCCATGCCGTGGAGGCGCGGCTGGAAGAATTGAAGGCCGCTGGCGTGACCGAAACCCCGGAGGAACGGGTGAGGTTCGTCCAGGAAATGTTTGGGCATATCCCACTGGTGGAAGGCTGATCCAGCCCTCTAACTGTCTATCCCCGACATCCCCTCTAGGAGCAAATCCTACAGGGGACTACAATCCCCTCCCCCGCGCGACTGGCTGATCCACCCCGCATGTTGACCTGCTCTGTACACCCGCTGCCCTACCGGGCCAACCCCGCCGAGTATTTTGCGGCGATTCGCCACGCGCCGGGTTCGGTGCTGCTGGACAGCGGCCGACCGTCTGCCGAGCGCGGGCGTTATGACCTGTTGAGCGCCTGGCCCGAAACAACGTTGACGGTGTCGCCAGATGAAAGCGGCAGTGATTTCCTGCAACGCCTGCGAGAAAACCTTACGCAGTTGGGCGAAGCGAATTTGCCCGCCGGTCACGAACTGCCCTTTGCTGGCGGCTTGATCGGATACCTGAGTTATGACTTCGGGCGGCACCTGGAGCAGATGCCGCACTTGGCTGCAGACGACCTGCACCTGCCGGATGCGCGCTTTGGACTGTATGCCTGGGCGCTGATCAGCGATCACCAGGCGCAAACCAGCCAGCTTGTATTTCATCCGGCACTGGCCGACAGCGAGCGTCTACGCTTGATCGCGTTGTTCGGCCAGCCTGTCATCGACGCCGCTGCAACGTTCAAACTAGGCGGCGCGATGGCCCCTGACCTCACGGCCGAGGCTTATCGCCAGGCCATCGTGCGCATCCAGGACTATATCCAGGCCGGCGACTGCTACCAGGTCAACTTCGCCCAGCGCTTTCGCGCGCCGTGTATCGGTGACCCATGGGTGGCTTACTGCGCCTTGCGCGAGGCCTGCCCGACGCCGTTTTCCGGGTTCCAGAGCCTGCCGGATGAAGGCGCTGTGCTGAGCCTGTCGCCTGAGCGCTTCGTGCATATCAGCGAACGCCGGGTCGAAACACGCCCAATCAAAGGCACGCGCCCGCGAGGTTCAACACCGGAAGAAGACGCTGCCAACGCCGCTGAACTGCTGGCCAGCCCCAAGGACCGCGCCGAAAACCTGATGATCGTCGACCTGCTGCGCAACGACCTCGGCCGCACCTGCCGCATCGGTTCAGTCAGTGTGCCGGAACTGTTCAGCCTGGAAAGCTACCCCAACGTGCACCACTTGGTGAGCAGCGTGATTGGCGAATTGGCCGACGGCAAGGACGCCCTCGACCTGATCGCCGGCAGCTTCCCCGGCGGTTCCATCACCGGCGCACCAAAGATTCGCGCGATGCAGATCATCGATGAACTGGAGCCCACTCGACGCGGGCTGTACTGCGGCTCGTTGGTGTACCTGGACGTGCGCGGCCAGATGGACAGCTCCATCGCCATCCGCAGTCTGCTGGTCAAGGAGGGGCAGGTGTGCTGCTGGGGCGGCGGCGGGATCGTCGCGGACTCGGAGTGGGAGGCGGAGTATCAGGAGTCGCTGACGAAGGTGCGGGTGTTGTTACAAACCTTGGAAAACCTGTAGCAACCAGGCCGCCTTTGGCTTTCGAACGGATAGCCGCACGATAGGAAAAGATCTGAATCAGAACGGCTGTGGACGAAATATAAGCTGGGCGATAGCGTCCAGCTCCGACCGTCCACCAGCCGTTTGTGAAGGATCACATGAAGCGTCTGCATACTCGTCAGAAATCATTTCCAAGATTGCACTTCCAACCCATCACACCTATCATCTCCCAAATTGGGAGATTGCATAGATGCGGATAATTGCGCTCTCTACCCTGCGGATATTCTGGGAAAGCCAGCCAGCTTTTTCCGATGCCAAAACGCCGCTTGTCGAGCTGTACCGCCATATGGAAAAGGCTGAATACGCGACACCACAAGCGCTCAAAGCAGAGCTTAGGACCGCAAGTATTCTTAAAGGCGGCAGGGTTGTATTCAACGTGGGCGGCAACAAATATCGAGTGATCATGGCGATCGATTACCTGCGCCAGCTCGGGTTCATACGTTTCGTAGGGACTCACGCGCAATACGATCAGATCAACGCGGAGACCGTGTGATGAACATCAAGCCTATACATTCCCAGGAAGACCTGACCGCAGCACTTGCGCGCGTGGAGCAGCTATGGGGAGCAGACATTGGCTCGCCGGAGGGCGACGAGCTGGAAATCCTCGCCATACTTATCGAAAAGTACGAGTCCGAACACTGTCCAATGCCAGCTTCGGATCCGGTAGAGGCCATCAAGTTTCGAATGGAACAACTTGGCATGACGGCCCGCGACCTGGAGCCCTTTATAGGCACCAGCGGGCGGGTTTCCGAGGTTTTAAACCACAAGCGCAAGCTGAGCCTGGCGATGATCAAGCGCCTGCATGAGGGCTTGCGCATTCCTTATGAGCGCTTGTTGGTGGGGGGTTAGTAGAAAGATATGCAGCGGCTGAGCCGGCCTCTTCGCGAGCAAGCCCGCTCCCACATTTGACCGAGTACATCCTTTGGAATGCGATCAAATGTGGGAGCGGGCTTGCTCGCGAAGGGACTATCAGCCGCGCTGAAAGCCTTACAGGCTCAACGGCCGATTCGAGGCCTTGATAAATTCCTGCTTCAAATCCTCAAACGTATGCACCGCCGGGAACTGTGGGAACTCACGGATCACATTCTCTGGCGCATGGAACAGAATCCCACGGTCGGCTTCGCCCAGCATGGTGGTGTCGTTGTAGGAGTCGCCGGCGGCGATGACGCGGTAGTACAGGCTCTTGAAGGCCAGTACCGACTGGCGCTTGGGGTCTTTCTGGCGCAGTTGGTAACTCACCACGCGGTCGGTTTCGTCGGTGATCAGTCGGTGGCACAGCAAGGTCGGGAAGCCCAGTTGACGCATCAGCGGCTGGGAGAACTCGTAGAAGGTGTCTGACAGGATCACCACCTGGAAGCGCTCACGCAGCCAGTTGACGAACTCGATGGCACCGTCCAGCGGCTTGAGGGTGGCGATCACTTCCTGGATGTCGGCGAGCTTGAGCCCGTGTTCGTCGAGAATACGCAGGCGCTGCTTCATCAACACGTCGTAGTCGGGAATGTCCCGGGTGGTGGCCCGCAAGGATTCAATACCGGTTTTTTCGGCGAACGCGATCCAGATTTCCGGAACCAGCACCCCTTCCAGGTCGAGACAGGCAATTTCCACAAGACACTCCCATTAGATGTTGTTAGTTGAGCGAGCAAAAGGACTGCCGAACTCTAGCGATTCATGCTCGCCGCCGCAACGCAGGGCGGATTTTGATACCATCGCCCCCCTATAGAGCGCATAGCGCCACTGACCTTGTAGGAACCGTCCTGATGAACCAAGCCTTCGACGTCGCTGAACTCGCCGCGACTTATGCCAACAAATCCGCCCAGGACATTCTCAAGCTGGCGTTCAGCCAGTTCGGTGATGACCTGTGGATTTCTTTCAGCGGTGCCGAGGACGTGGTGCTGGTGGACATGGCCTGGAAGCTGAACAAGAACGTCAAGGTATTCAGCCTCGACACCGGCCGCCTGCACCCGGAGACCTACCGGTTTATCGAGCAGGTGCGCGAGTTCTACAAGATCGACATCGAGTTGATTTCGCCGGACCAGGCCAAGCTGGAACCTTTCGTCAAGGAAAAGGGCCTGTTCAGCTTCTATAAGGACGGCCATGGCGAATGCTGCGGCGTGCGCAAGATCGAGCCGTTGCGCCGCAAGCTTTCCGGCTTGAGTGCCTGGGCCACCGGCCAGCGCCGCGACCAAAGCCCCGGTACCCGCAGCCAAGTGGCGGCGCTGGAGATCGATTCAGCGTTCTCCACACCGGAGCGCACCCTGTACAAGTTCAACCCGCTGACACAGATGACCAGCGAGGAAATCTGGGGTTACATCCGCATGCTGGAGCTGCCGTATAACAGCCTGCATGAGCGTGGTTTTATCAGTATTGGTTGCGAGCCATGCACCCGTCCGGTGTTGCCGAACCAGCACGAGCGTGAAGGCCGCTGGTGGTGGGAAGAAGCCACGCAGAAGGAATGCGGGCTGCATGCGGGGAATATCATCAGCAAGGCTTGAAGGCCTTCAGGTGAAACAAATCAATGTGGGAGCGGGCTTGCTCGCGAATGCGGTATTTCAGTTGATGCATTCATCACTGTGACACCGCATTCGCGAGCAAGCCCGCTCCCACATTTTGTTTTGTGTTGGGCGCTAGAGATGTACACACACATGTAACTATCGGTGCCATTTATGTGTGCAATTTATCTTCAGCCGCACCATTACGTAACACCTATCCCCATCATTATTTCCCTCTGTCGAATCGCCCTCTCCCCACTTAAAAATAAATAGCTGTTCAAACGGTCAATTTATATTTCTTCCAATTCAGTTAGTTATTCAAAACACCTATAAAAACGAAATTACCCTAGGTTTTCATAGATCAAAAACTGGCACGCATGTGGCTTAAGGTGAATTGTGCTTTGTATACAATATATACAAAACCTACATACACTTTGCCATCCGCGGCTTGCTCGCAGATGCGCTGGAGCCTGCCGGAATGCGCACAAGTCTCTCGAATAACATCGCACTGGATCTGCCCTCCTCCCTGAACCCCGAGGCCATCGGGCCCGGCCCGTTGGTGCTGAGCCCGCGCCTGCACAACAAGGACCTGGCACCCACCAAGGTCGAAGGTCGACGTTGGGGGCGCTACAGCATCTTCGCGTTGTGGACCAATGACGTGCACAACATCGCCAACTACTCCTTTGCCATTGGCCTCTATGCCTTGGGCCTGGGTGGCTGGCAGATCCTGTTGTCCCTGGGTATTGGCGCGGCACTGGTGTACTTCTTCATGAACCTGTCGGGTTACATGGGCCAGAAGACCGGCGTGCCGTTCCCGGTGATCAGCCGCATCAGTTTCGGCATTCACGGCGCGCAGATTCCGGCGTTGATCCGCGCGGTCATCGCGATCGCCTGGTTTGGTATCCAGACCTACCTGGCTTCAGTAGTTTTCCGCGTGCTGCTGACCGCGATTCATCCAGGTTTTGCCGAATACGACCACAACTCGATCCTCGGCCTGTCGTCCCTGGGCTGGGCGTGCTTCGTGGCGATCTGGCTGGTGCAACTGGTGATCCTGGCGTACGGCATGGAGATGGTGCGCCGTTACGAAGGCTTCGCCGGACCGGTGATCTTGCTGACGGTGGCTTCGCTGGCCGGTTGGATGTACTTCCAAACCGGCGGCAACATCGCCTGGTCGATCCGCGAACCGCTGAGCGGCGGCGAGATGTGGCGCAACATCTTTGCCGGCGGCGCACTATGGTTGGCGATCTACGGCACGCTGATTCTCAATTTCTGCGACTTCGCCCGCTCCTCGCCGTGCCGCAAGACCATCCAGGTCGGCAACTTCTGGGGCCTGCCGGTGAACATCCTGGTGTTCGCCGCGATTACCGTGCTGCTGTGCGGCGGGCAGTTCCAGCTCAATGGCCGGGTGATCGAAAGCCCCACCGAAATCATCGCAGCCATCCCCAATACATTCTTCCTGGTACTGGGCTGCCTGGCGTTCCTGATCGTCACCGTGGCCGTGAACATCATGGCCAACTTCGTCGCACCGGCGTTTGTGCTGAGCAACCTGGCGCCCAAGTACCTGAACTTCCGCCGCGCCGGGCTGATCAGCGCCACCGTGGCCGTGCTGATCCTGCCGTGGAACCTCTACAACAGCCCGCTGGTGATCGTGTATTTCCTCTCCGGGCTGGGTGCACTGCTGGGGCCGTTGTACGGGGTGATCATGGTTGATTACTGGTTGATCCGTAAAAGCCAGGTGGACGTGCTGCAGCTGTATAGCGAAGACCCGAACGGCGTTTATTACTACAGCCGTGGCGTCAATCTGCGCGCCGTGGCGGCGTTTATTCCTGCAGCGGTGATCGCCATTCTCCTGGCCTTGCTGCCCGGTTTCGCCAGCGTCTCACCGTTTTCCTGGATGTTTGGCGCCGGTATTGCAGGGCTGCTGTACCTGCTGATCGCCAAGCGCCAGCCGTTCTACGCCGATGTCAGTGGCGAAAGCATTGCCGTCGATAACGTCAGTCATTAATCAAGGACATTCCATGCGAATTCTCGTGGTCAACGTCAACACCACCGAATCCATCACCGACACCATCGCCCAGCAAGCGCGGGCCGTAGCAGCGCCGGGCACTGAGATTGTCGGGCTCACGCCGTACTTTGGTGCCGAGTCGGTTGAGGGTAACTTTGAAAGCTACCTGGCGGCCATCGCGGTGATGGACCGGGTGATGGCCTACGACCAGCCGTTCGACGCGGTGATCCAGGCCGGCTACGGCGAGCACGGCCGCGAAGGCTTGCAGGAATTGCTCAACGTACCGGTGGTGGACATCACCGAAGCCGCCGCCAGCACCGCGATGTTCCTGGGCCACGCCTATTCGGTGGTGACCACCCTGGACCGCACCGTACCGCTGATCGAAGACCGCCTGAAACTGGCAGGCTTGTACCAACGCTGTGCCTCGGTACGGGCCAGCGGCATGGCGGTGCTGGAGCTGGAAGAAAACCCGCTGGCCGCCATGGAAGCCATCGTGCGTCAGGCGGAACTGGCCATCAGCGAAGACAAGGCCGAGGTGATCTGCCTGGGCTGCGGCGGCATGGCCGGGTTGGATGAACAGATTCGCCAACGTACCGGCGTGCCGGTGGTGGACGGCGTGACGGCGGCGGTGACGATTGCCGAATCGCTGGTGCGGTTGGGGTTGTCGACGTCGAAGATCCGGACGTACGCGACGCCACGGCCGAAGAAGGTCATCGGCTGGCCGGGGCAGTTCGGGCGGTAGACCGAGGTGTGTCCATCGCAGGCAAGCCAGCTCCCACATTGGAATGCCGTGCCCTGTGGGAGCCGGGCTTGCCCGCGATGGCCGCGACTCGGTCTGACTGTGTGATCAAATCGCGCTAAAGCGCTGCCCCAATTGCTGCTCGGCAAATTGCTCAATGATGAAATCCACAAACGCACGGGTCTTGCCGGGCAGCAGTTTGTGTTCGGCGTAGTAAATGGAAATATTGCCATCATCGACATACCAGTCCGGCAGCACCCGCATCACTGCACCACTGTCCATAAACGGTACGGCCATCGGCATGCTCACCAGCGCAATCCCCAGACCCTGGGCGCTGGCGCAGCAGGCGGCCTCGGAGTCGCTCATGGTCATGCTCGGCTTGAGCACCAAGGGGCGCTGTTCACGCTCGCGGTTGGTCAGTTGCCAGGAACGTATGCGCCCGGTCTGCGGTGAACGGATAAGGATGCCGTGGCAGCGCGACAAATCCTCCGGCACCACCACTGGCGGGCGCTGCGCCAGGTAATCCGGTGAGGCGACCAATACCCGATGGGCTGGCGTCAGCTTGCGCGCCACCACGCCTTGGGGCAGTTCAAAACCACCCCCGATGGCGGCGTCAAAGCCTTGGCCGATCAAGTCGACTTGGCGGTTATCGAAATGCCAGTCCGGGCTGATGTCCGGGAAACGCCCCATGAACTCGCCCAGCAGCGGCACCACATAACGATTGCCAAACACCGTGCCCATGCTGACCTTGAGCGTGCCCACTGGCCGCCCTTCGGCACTGGCCAGGTTGGCCACGGCGTTCTGGATAGTGGTGAGGCTGGCGCTGACTTCTTCCAGGAACAACTTGCCGGCTTCGGTCAGCGTGAGACGCCGGGTACTGCGCTGGAACAAACGCACGCCAAGCCGGGCTTCCAGTTTGGCGACGCTCTTGCCAACCGCTGCCGGGGTGAGGCTCAGGTGCCGCGCGGCCTCGGCGAAGCTGCCGCCTTCGGCACTGCGCACAAAGCATTCGATACTGCCAAAGCTCTCCATATCGCCCCACTCTAAACTTTTGGTTTACACAGACTATAGCAATCACGGTCTACCGGGCGACACGGGTGAGGTCGATACTCGGCTCCAACAACAAGGCATCCCGCCTTGAACAGCTAGGAGATCGACATGACCACACACAACCTCAGCGGCAAAGTCGCCTTGATTCAAGGCGGTTCCCGCGGCATCGGCGCCGCCATTGTCAAGCGCCTCGCGGCACAAGGTGCAGCGGTTGCCTTTACCTACGTCAGCTCGGCCGCCAAGGCCGAAGAATTGCAGAACAGCGTGATCAGCGAAGGCGGCAAGGCCCTGGCGATCCACGCCGACAGCGCCAGCGCCGATGCAATCCGCAACGCCGTCAACGCTACCGTCGAAGCCTTCGGGCGCCTGGACATCCTGGTGAACAACGCCGGCGTATTGGCCATCGCCCCGCTGGAAGACTTCAAACTGGAAGACTTCGACCAGACCCTGGCAATCAACGTGCGCAGCGTGTTTATCGCGACCCAGGAAGCGGCCAAGCATATGGGTGAAGGCGGCCGGGTGATCAATATCGGCAGCACCAACGCCGAGCGCATGCCCTTTGGCGGCGGTGGCCCGTATGCGATGAGCAAGGCGGCGCTGGTGGGTTTGACCAAGGGCCTGGCGCGGGATCTGGGGCCGCGTGGCATCACCATCAACAACGTGCAGCCTGGGCCGGTGGACACCGATATGAACCCGGCGAACAGTGATTTTGCAGAGAGCTTGATTGGGTTGATGGCGGTAGGGCGGTATGGGCATGTGGAGGAGATTGCCAGCTTTGTGGCGTATCTCGCGGGCCCCGAAGCCGGGTACATCACTGGGGCAAGTTTGACCATTGATGGTGGCTTCAGCGCCTAAGGCTTCAGGAACACTGCAAAACCAAATGTGGGAGCGGGCTTGCTCGCGAAGACGGAGTGTCAGTCAATGAATAGGTCGACTGATCCACCGCATTCGCGAGCAAGCCCGCTCCCACCTTTTTTGACTGCGCTCAGTCAATCCAACGGCGGCAAGCCATAGGCCGCCAGATCAAACTCCGCGAGCTTGCGGATGATCTGGTCGGCGTGGTGGTACTTGCTGTCCGCCATGGCTTCGTCCGGCACGGCGATGGCAGTCATATGGGCAGCCTTCGCAGCCGTTACCCCAAAGGGCGAATCCTCGAACACCAGGCAATCCTCGGGCGCAACGCCCAGGCGGCGCGCTGCGGTAAGGAAGATGTCCGGCGCGGGCTTGGCAGCGCCGACTTCCGGGTCGTCAGCGGTAACGATGGTGTCGAACAGGCCAAACCACTCACGGTGCAACGTGGTCTTGTGGCCAAACGAATTGCGCGACGAACTGGTCCCCACGGCAATCGGAATGTGGTGCGCCTTCAAGTGCCGCACCAACGCTTCGGCGCCAGGCATGCCCAGGGCCTTGGGGAAGCGTTCGCTCATCAGCGGTTCGCGGATGGTTAGAAACTCGGCTGGCGTGATCGGCAAGTCCAGCGCCTTGACCACGTAGTCGGCCAGGTCCTGGGCGCCGCGACCGATGATGTGCTGCTTGATCCCCCAGTCATAGGTACGGCCGTAGCGTTCAGCGATGATCTGTGTGACTTCGGTGTAGATGCCTTCCGTATCCAGCAACAAACCGTCCATATCGAAAATCACGGCCTTGATCGGGCCGGCGGTACGCGGTGCGTTCATCAAAACAGATCCTTGGGGGAAGGACTAAAAGGATTCAGCACAATAACGGCGCAGGTTGCCTTCAAGCAACCTTCGAAGCTCGGTATTGATAATTACTCTCAATTAAACTAACGTCGCCGCGCTTGAGGGTCTGATCTCTTTTCGAGTTTCGCTGTGACTGACAACGCCGCCAGGCTGCAACTCTACCTTGACCACCGTCCCGCACTGATCAACTACGCCAAGGTTGTGGTGGGCGAACACGCACGCGCCGAAGACGTGGTGCAAGACGCGTTCCTGCGCTTTTGCGCCAACGCGCAAGACCCCGTGGAGCAACCCGTGGCCTACCTGTACCGGATCGTACGCAACCTGGCGTTGGACGCCGTGCGCCGGCAAGCCACCGAAAAACGCCAGCAGAAAATGCCCGCGCAATGGATGCACCCGGGCCAGCAATTATCGCCCGAGCAACGGGTGGTGCATGGCGACGACGCAAGCCGAATCGCCGCCGCCCTGGCAGGGTTGCCGGAACAAATGCGCATCGCCGTCGAGATGAATCGACTGGGCGGTTTCACGTTGCAGCAAACCGCCGATCATCTCAATATCTCGCTTTCCACCGCCCATCGCCTGGTCAAGGACGCCATCGTTCACCTGGCCTCAAGTGTCGCCACCCATGGCGCGCACAGTAAGGAACGCCCGTATGCATGACGCCCACCCGCCCAGGAACGTCTCGGCCAAAAGCCTGGAAGACGCCGGCCAGTGGCTGCTGGACCTGCAGGCTTCACCAGAACGCTTCGACGAGTTCGATCGCTGGTTGCACGCCGGCGATGATCATTTTGAGGCGTGGGCCCAAGTCAATCGCGCTTTGCACGCGCTGGAACAACTGCCGCCCACCACTCAACAGCAGTGGCCACGCCCTGCCCGGCTGCGCCTGCCGTTGCTGGCCGCCGCGTGCATCAGCGCGCTGGCGGTGTGCGCCGCGTTGGTGTTCAACCCCGGTTGGCGTGCCGACTACAGCACCGCCACCGCAGAAACCCGCGAAGTCACCCTGAGCGACGGCAGCCGCTTGACGCTGGCGCCACGCAGCGCAATCAACGTGAGCATCGACGGCGCGCAACGCCAGGTCACGCTGGTACGCGGCGAGGTATTTTTTGATGTGGTGCACGACGCGCAAAAGCCGTTTGAAGTGCGCAGCGACGACGCGGTGATCCGCGTCCTCGGCACCGCCTTCGACGTGGCTCGGGCGGAAAATGGCCTGGCGGTAGAAGTGCGTGACGGCACCGTGGGCGTGAACAAACAGTACCGGCTGACGGCGGGACAACGGCTGTGGATCGATCGCCAAAGCGGCGTGGGCACTCAGTCATCGGTGGCGCCCACGGAAGTCGCGGGCTGGATCAACGGCACACAGTTTTTTGAAAACGCCAGCGTCGCCCAGGTGGTCGAGCAACTTGATCGCTACCAGCGCGGCTGGATCGTGATCAAGGACCCGGCCCTGGCCAACAAACGTGTCACCGGGCTTTACGACATGCGCGATACCCGACGCGCCCTCCAGGCATTGGTCGCGCCGATTGGCGGTGAGGTCAGCGCGTACTCACCGCTGTTGATCGTCATCGGCAACACAACGTCTGCCACTGAAAAATAATTGCATTTCCCTGAAAAAAATTCGGCAGGTGCTCGTCTTTGTAGCTCTCCGTATTGCGAATGAATCGCAATACAAAACACTAAGGCGATGAAACATGGGTCACCGATCACCCGCACCGCTGGCACTGGCCATCTTGTGCGCTGCCATCCACAGCGCAATTTTCCAGCCCTCCCTGGCATTGGCGGCCGATAGCGCAGGCACGCCGAGTGATCAGGCGACCCGTTTCTTCGACATCCTCGCCCAACCGTTGACGACTGCGCTGAGCACCTTCGCCCGCCAGGCCAACTTGCAATTGGGCCTGCAAGCCGGGCTGGTGGACGGCCTGCAATCCCAGGCCGTGCGCGGCAACTTTACCCAGGAACAAGCGCTGCAACGCCTGTTGGGTAATGCGCCAGTGAACTGGAAGATCGACAGCCAGCGCAGCCTGATCCTCAGCCGCCGCGATGCCTCCAACGCCGGCCTGGACGATCTCGACGACGCCGAATTACTCGGCCCGGTGACCATCAAGGGCGGCGAAACCAGCCGTTTGACCGGCACCGCCGCAGAGGTCTACACCAAGGCTGGCTCGAGCGTGTTTATCTCTGGCGAAACCATCAACCGTTTCCGTGGATCTTCCCCGGCCGACATTCTCAAAGGCGTGCCCGGCGTGCAAACCGGCGACGCTCGCAATGGCGGCGCACTGGACGTGAACATCCGTGGTATCCAGGGCCAGAGCCGCGTGCCGGTGACCATCGACGGCAGCCAGCAAGCCATCGATGCCTACCGTGGCTACAGCGGTATGCAGCAACGCAGCTACATCGACCCCGACCTGATCAGCGAGATCCGCGTGGACAAGGGCCCCAGCCTCGGCGCCGATGCGGCGGGCGCCATCGGTGGCATGGTCAAGATGAAAACCCTGCAACCCAAGGACATCCTCAAGGAGGGCGAAACCTACGGCGTGCGCCTCAAGGGTGACCTGTCCAGCAACAGTGTCGATGCACCCGACACCTACAAAGCCACACCGCATCACGGCAGCAACGGCCTGCTCGGTTCCCCGGCGCATTCCGGCAGCGTGGCGTTCGCCAGCACCAGCGAGACGGTGGATTTTGTCGCGGCCTACTTCCAACGCCAAAGCGGCAACTATTACGCGGGTAAAAAGGGCTTCAAGAACTACCAGGTGTTTCAACAGGTGCGTCGATACGACCCGAAAACCCGGAAGTACATCTACGTCACCCAAGAGGCCAACACCGCGGCCAAGTTCTTCAAGCCTGACACTGAGGTGTTCAACACCGCGACCGACACTGAATCGGTGCTGCTCAAGGCGATCATCAAACCCGCGACGGACCAGAAACTGGAGTTGACCTACCGTTACACCGACGGCAAATATGGCGAAGTGATGCCGTCGCAAATCATCCGCAACACCAGCGGCAGCGTGCCGCAGTGGGACCCAGGCAGCATGCGCATCAACGCCTACACCGCACGCTACACCTACAAGCCAGAAGACAATCCGCTGATTGATTTGAGTGCCAACGTCTGGGCTACCAAAGCCCAGAGCGAAGCCTTCAACGGCCTGGTCACCGTGACGCCGCTGTTTGGTCATGACGACGATGCCGACCCGCTCGGCGATACCTACAAGGACGCGTTGCGCAACCGCACCAAGGACAAGCGTTGGGGTGTGGACCTGAGCAACACCTCGCGCTTCGACACCCGCGCCGGCAAGTTCGCCCTGACCTACGGCGGCTCCTATCAGACCGAAGACCTGGGCCCTGATGACAACTCGCCGGTGCTGCTGTCGGACTTGCAAAAGAACCGTTTTATCCGCAGTGGCGAACGCGAAGAAAGCAGCCTGGTGACGTCGCTTGAGTGGGCGCCAATCAACCGCCTGACCCTGACGGCGGGCGGCCGCTACAGCGCATTCAACAGCAAGGACCACAACCGCAAAGCCACTGCGGCCACGTTCGATGCAGACGACAACCCCACCAGCTACACCTTTGCGCCCCCCATCGAGCGCAAGGATCACGCCTTTGCGCCATCGTTTGGTGTGAAGTTGAACGTCACCGATAACAGCTTCGTCTACGCCAATTACAACCAAGGCGTACGCATGCCGAGCCTGTTCGAATCCACCCTCGGGTTGTTCACGGCCGCCGTGCCGACCGACGGCATCAAGCCTGAACGCAGCAAGAACTGGGAGTTCGGTGTCAGTACCCTGCACAACAGCGTGCTCACCGACGGCGACACGGCGGCCGCCAAGCTGGCGTATTTCAACAACAAGATCAAAAACTACATCACCCGCGACTACACCGACATTTTTGCCGGCAACCTGCAAAACGTCGACAGCTTCACGGTCAAGGGCATCGAGTTGCAAACCAGCTATGACATGGGGCGGGTGTTCACCGACATCTCCGCCACCTACTACTTGAACGCCAAGACCTGCGCGCCGGACATCGCGAAAAAACTGCGTGAAGAGGACAACTCCGCCACCCCCAACTGTGTCGACGGTGGCTTTCCGGGTTCCTACACCAATACCCAGAACCCGCCTAAATACTCGGTCAACACCACCCTGGGCAGCCGCTGGTTTGACAACCGTCTCGTGCTCGGCGGGCGCATGGTCTACAACAGCGCGCCCACCGCCAAACTCGACAAATCCTGGAACGACGGCATCACCACCAACCAGATGTACTACCGCAAGTCGGCGATCTTCGACCTGTTTGCCAGCTTCGAAATTGTCAAAGGCACCCAACTGGACTTCTCGGTACAGAACCTCACCAACGTCTATTACCTGGACCCGCTGGCCCAAAGCTTCATGCCCGCGCCAGGGCGAACGCTGCGCACCGGGTTGACCGTCAAATTCTGATAACGCCGCGGGTAAACCACGGGATGCCCTGCATGGGCATCCCGTTTTACGTTGATCTCTATTGATAAGCCCATGATGTCCAAGACTGCTCCCGACTACCTCAACCCACCGCGCAAGGCTTTGTGGAGCATTGCGACGCTGATCACCCTGAGCGTCTACGCCGCCCTCATCGCATGGTGGCTGCACACGCCCGTGGTGGCCGTGGCCGAAGCTGCGCCCGCTGCAATGATGATCGAACTGGCCGCCGCCCCCGTGGCCCAGGCCGTGGAAGAGGACCTGCAAGTAGCGCCCGACAAGGTGGTGCAGAAGCAGCTGAACGCACCGTCGGTAAAACCCGCGAAGGCGCTGCCGAAAAAGGTCGTGCCCGCAGCCCGACCGAGCCCGGCCAAGCAAGCCACCTCACCACTCAAGGATTCGGCCCAAGGCACCTACTCTTCCGCGCCCGAGCACGCCGCCGAATTTGCGAGCGCGCCACAAACGCCAGCCGAACCGTCCGCCCCCTCCGCCACCACCGCACCGCCCAAGCTCGACACACAGGTCGCTGGCAGCACCGCCGCGAACCAGTCCTCACGCGGCAGCGCCGACCCCGCGCAAAAGGTGCAATGGGAGGCCCAACTGCTGGCCCACCTGGAACGCTTCAAACGCTACCCACAAAACGCCCGCGACCGGGGCGACCGGGGTGTGGCGTATTTGCGCTTTGAAATCGACAGCAACGGCACAGTGCTCAGTGCCAGCATCATGCGGTCTGCAGGTTTTGCCGAACTGGACAGCGCCACGCTGGACATGATCAACCGCGCCTCCCCGGTACCTCGTCCGCCGGAGGGCGGCAAGACGCGGTTTACGGTGCCGGTGGTGTTTGCGAAGTAGGGCTTGCCTATAGCAACGGCGTCAAAGGGCAAGCTAATCTCGCGGGGATTTCCCACCCTGAAAGCGAACCCAATCATGCTTTACCGCTTAGCCGCCGACGGCCTGGTGCTGTTCCACCTGTGCTTCATCCTGTTTGTGTTGTTTGGCGGGCTGCTGGCGCTCAAATGGCGGCCCGTCATGTGGTTGCATCTGCCCGCCGCCGTGTGGGGCGTGGCCGTCGAAGTGTTTCACCTGCCCTGCCCGCTGACCCGTTGGGAAAACCTGTTCCGCCATCTCGCCGGGCAGGACGGCTACGGCGGTGGGTTTATCGAGCACTACATCCTGGCGCTGATCTATCCGGCTGGGCTGACCCCGAACATTCAATTGGCTTTGGGCGCGTTGGTGTTGCTGATCAATATCGCGGTGTATGTGCGCTTGATCAGGCGTTCTTAGGCAAGCAGCCGAGGCCGATCAACGTGGCTTCCACCGCGTGTTCCAAGGGCGTGTGAGGTTCGCTGCCAAGCACCTCGACCAGACGCTGGTTATCCATGCTCAGCGGGGTTTGCCACAGGTAACGCATTTCCTGCACTTCGCGGAAGGTCACTACAAAGGGCGCGGCCAGTTTCAGCAACCACCAAGGGAAGCTGCCAACGCTGGGTTGTTGGCCTGTCCTACGCAGTACCACACGCTGGATGGCCTGGACCATCTGCATGCCATCCCTGTCGACATGCCCGGCCATATGAAAACAGGCAAAAGCGTCGAGGCTTGCGCGGCGCTCCAGCAACGCAACCATAGTGCGGGCCACATCCGGCAGGTAGGCCCACTGATGCGCCACGCCGCGTGCGCCCGGATAACTCACGGTCGAAACAGGTTTACCTGGCTTGACCAACCCTTGGGAAAACCAACTGTTGGCAGCCTGAGCGCCAAAAAAATCCCCGGCACGTACGATCAGCACCCGCGCACCCTGGCGGGAAGCGTGGAGTAACCGCTGCTCCAGCTGCACCCGGATAGCGCCTTTGCGTGTTTGCGGATGTTGCGGCGAGTCTTCACGCAACACGGGAAACGCATCTGGCCCAAAGTTGTAGACCGTGCCGGGCAGCACGATTGTTGCGCCCTCAACAATGGCTGCCGCGATGGTGTTGTCGATCATCGGCAGCACCTGCTCGGCCCAATTGCGGTAGCCCGGTGGGTTCACCGCGTGCACGATCACCGCACAACCTCGGGCGGCTGCGATCACCTCTTCACGCTTGAGCGCATCCCCCTTGAGCCAGGCAAACCCTGGCTGCTGGCTGCGCGCCTTGTCGACATCCCGGGTCAATGCACACACCTCCCAACCTGCCGCCTTCAGTTGTCGCGCCACTTCACCGCCGATACCACCCGTTGCACCCAAGACCAGAACCTTGCTCATCACCGTCTCCCCTACCTGTTGATGAGCTCATTGTGTTGGTGGCCGCGCTATAGAGGAATTGTCGAAGACCATCCAGGCGCTATACATTTATGCATGGCATCAAATATTGGTTGGGAGCTTTACCGGTCGTTCCTCGGCGTACTCAAGGAGGGATCGTTGTCGGGGGCCGCGCGGCAGCTTGGCATTACACAGCCTACAGTTGGCCGGCACATTGCCGCGCTGGAAACGGCGCTGGGCGTGGTGTTGTTTACCCGCTCACCTACCGGGCTGCTGCCGACGGCAGTCGCCCATACGCTGCGTGACCACGCCGAAACCATGGCACGTACAGCCGCCGCCCTTGAGCGTGCGGCATCGGCCCAGGGGGACGAAGTGCGCGGCGTGGTGCGGGTGTCCGCCAGCGAAGTGGTGGGTGTGGAGATACTGCCGCCGATCCTCACGCAATTGCGCCAGCAACATCCGCATCTCAAGGTCGAATTGATCCTGACCAACCGCCTCAGCGACCTGCTGCAGCTGGAAGCCGACATCGCCGTGCGCATGGTCCGCCCCCGCCAGGAGCAATTGCTGGCGCGGCGTGTCGGCCTGATCGAAGTGGGCCTGCATGCCCGCGACGACTACCTGCAACAACACGGTATTCCCCAACACATGCAAGACCTGGCGGCGCACGCAGTGATTGGCTTCGACCAGGAAAACGCCTTTATCCGCAGCCTCGCCATCAAGGGCTTCGAACGCAGCACCTTCGCCCTCAGCAGCGACAGTGACCTGGCGCAATTGGCCCTGATCCGGGCCGGCGCGGGCATCGGCGGCTGCCAGGTGCAACTGGCCAAGCGCGATCCCCATCTGCATCGGGTTTTGCCCGAAGCCTTCGCGCTCAAGCTGGACACCTGGGTCACCATGCACGAAGACCTGCGCAACAGCCCGCGCTGCCGCGTGATGTTTGATGCTCTGGTGGAAGGTTTGCAGCGTTACGTACAGGCTTGAGACAGCTTCGCTGGTGAAGAATCAGACTCCCTCATTCCGTTCGCAGTCGCCGCCATGTCCGAAGCCTTCGAAGTCCCCAGCCCCCACGAAAAACACGTCGAACACACCACCGAACATGCCCACGGCCGCGGCGACAATTTCGCCAGCCGCATTGCCGTGATGACCGCGCTGATGGCCACCCTCGGCGCCATGCTCAGCTACCAGGCTGGCTCCACCGAAAGTGAAGCGGCAATGGACAAGAACAACGCCGCCATCATCAAGACCGAAGCGGCCAACCAGTGGAACTACTACCAGGCCAAATCCAGCCGACAGAACCTTGCGGAGCTGGCCACCCATATTCCCGGTGTCGATACGGCGCATTACAAGGACGAAATCGAACGCTACAAGAGCCAGAAGGAAGACGTGCGCAAGCAGGCCGAAAAGCTTGAGGCCACCTCCAGGGAATGGGATGAAAAATCGGAGCAGGCGCTGCACCAGCATCATCGTTGGGCCCAGGCGATGACGGCGATTCAGATCGCGATTTCGTTGGCGGCGATTACTTTGTTGACCCGGCGGGAATGGTTAAAGCGCATGTCGTATACAGCGGCAGGTGCGGCCGTAGTGTTGGGTAGCCTGGCGTGGCTACATATCTGACGCGCAATTTGCGTTTTGCTGCGCCACCACCGCGCTATATAGTAAAACGCATAACGACCCACATCATTTAGGCCGAGGACACGCTGGTGAGTGCACAACCCAAAGAAGCCGTAGGCGCCGCCTACAGTATTGAATCCATGCGCTACGCCCAGGCCATGACCTGGAAAGCCATCGAAAACCTCTCCCAGCGTATCCGCCCTGGCATGCTCGAATCCGAAGCCCGCGAGCTGGGCAAGCAGGTCCTCGCCGACCTCGACATGCAACGCATCTGGCACCCGCTGCTGGTGCGTTTCGGCGCCAACTCCCTCAAGACCTTCAAGCAACGCTCCGAAGGTGACCCGGTGCTGGGCGAAAACGATATTTTCTTCATCGACATGGGTGCCGTGTGGCAGGGCCACGAAGGTGACGCCGGCGCCACGTTCAGCACCGGCAACGACCCAGAAATGATCGCCTGCGCCAACGCCGCCAAAGAGCTCTTCGACCGCGTGCAAGCCCGCTGGAAAAACGACCAGGTCGTGGGCCTCGAGCTTTACCGCTACGCCGAAGAACAGGCCCAGGCCATGGGCTGGCAGCTGAACCTGGACATCAAGGGCCATCGCGTCAGCGACTTCCCCCACGCGATCCACCGTGGCGGCGATCTCGGCGACTTCGAGCACTACCCAAACGCCGGCCTGTGGATTCTCGAAATCCAGATCGCCCACCCGACCAAGCCCTACGGCGCCTTCTACGAAGACCTGCTGGCATAAGGAACCCCAATGGAACGCTCCACCGAATACCCCGTGCTGTTGTTTTCCTACGGCACGTTGCAGGACAAGGCCGTGCAACTGGCCAACTTCGGCAGGGAACTGGTCGGCCAACACGACGCCATGCTGGGCTATTCGCAAAGCTGGGTAGAGATCACCGACCCGCAGGTGCTGGCGAGCAGCGGCAAGACCCATCACCCCATCGTTGCACCGACCACCGAGCGAGGCGCCAAGGTTGAGGGGTCGGTGTTCCAGATCACCGACGCGGAGTTGGCAGCAGCAGACGCGTATGAGGTGTCGGACTACAAGCGAGTGGCGGTAAGCCTGTCGTCCGGGCTGACGGCTTGGGTGTATGTACAGGCATGAATAACACCGCATAAGTCGTATGATCGGAGTAACTCCCGAGGACCGCCCATGAACCTCAGCATCGTCTACGCCCTCGCCGCCGCCGCGCTCTTCGGCGCCAGCACGCCACTGGCCAAAAGCCTCGGGCTAGGCCTGTCGCCCATCCTGCTCGCCGGCCTGCTCTACCTCGGCAGCGGCGTCGGCCTCGCTGGCGTTCGCCTGGTGCGTGATCGCGGCTGGAAACCCACCGGGCTCAGCCCATCGGAATGGCCCTGGCTGCTCGGCGCCATCGCATTCGGCGGCATCCTCGGGCCAGTGGCGCTGATGTTCGGCCTGACGCGCACCGCAGGCGCAACCGCCTCCCTGATGCTCAACCTAGAATCGGTGCTTACCGCACTGATCGCCTGGCTGGTATTCAAGGAAAACGCCGACCGCCGCATCGTACTCGGGATGATCACCATCGTGCTGGGAGGTTTGGCGCTGTCCTGGTCTGACGGCAGCGGAGCCAGCCACGATTGGACAGGCCCCTTCGCGGTTGCACTGGCCTGCCTGTGCTGGGGCATTGATAACAACCTGACGCGCAAAGTGTCCGCATCTGACGCAGTGTTTATCGCAGGCGCCAAAGGCCTGATCGCGGGCCTGGTGAACTGCGGCCTGGCGCTGTACCTCGGCGCACAGACTCCTGCGCCGGCGCAACTCGTGCCGATCTTGCTGGTGGGCTTTCTGGGATACGGCATCAGCCTGGTCATGTTCGTGCTGGCACTGCGCGGGCTAGGCAGCGCACGCACGGGGGCTTACTTCTCGACAGCACCGTTCCTAGGGGCCGCGATTGCGTTGTTGGTGCTAGGGGAGTCGGTGACGTTTGCCTTCTGGATTGCCTCGGCGCTGATGGCAGTGGGCGTGTGGCTGCACCTGACGGAACGCCATGCCCATGAACATCAGCATGAAGCGACGGAACACGGGCATCGACATGTGCACGATGAGCATCACCAGCATGAGCATGGGTTTGAATGGGACCCGGCGCAGCCGCATAGTCATGTGCATTTGCACAGCCCGGTGCGGCATAGTCATGCGCATTTTCCGGATGTGCATCATCGGCATCGGCATTGAGGGGCGGGGATACTTTTTTGCCCCCTACAATCACAAAACCCCTGGTTTCTTTCGAAACCAGGGGTTTTGTTTACATCGAATTTGGCGGTGAAGGAGAGATTCGAACTCTCGATACAATTTCTTGTATACACACTTTCCAGGCGTGCTCCTTAAGCCACTCGGACACTTCACCGTATCTCGTCAAACCAGTTCAGTCTGTCGAGGCGCGCTAATGTAGTCGAAAGCCTTTCCGATGGCAAAGGTTTTTTTCAGAATTTTCATGCGGTTAGCGGGTTATGCCGTGACGCGCCCGGCAAGGGGCGGTGTTTCTGCCATTCTCGGGCATGTGCTGCATGCCTCTGGGGCAGTTGTTGGGCCCTGCCGTGGGCCGTGTAGCAGCCTGCGTGCGGGAAATGTCTGACTGGGTAGTCAGTCACGGCGCTTTACCGGGGCGGGCGTGGTGGGTAACGTCTGTGCATGCCCTTCTATAACAAGTCCCTACAAGGAACCGCGTCATGAGTGAGTTGATTGCCTACCACCTCGAAGACGGTATCGCGACCCTGACCTTGAGCAACGGCAAGGTGAATGCCATTTCTCCGGCGGTGGTCAGTGCGTTTAATGAAGCGTTGGACCAGGCGGAGAAAGATCGCGCGGTGGTGGTGATCACCGGCACGCCGGGGATTTTGTCCGGTGGTTATGATTTGAAGGTGATGACTGCTGGCCCCAAAGAGGCGATCGGCCTGGTGACTTCCGGCTCGACGCTGGCGCGTCGCTTGTTGTCGCATCCGTTCCCGGTGATTGTGGCGTGCCCTGGGCATGCGGTGGCCAAGGGTGCCTTCTTGTTGCTGTCGGCGGATTATCGGATTGGTGTGGAAGGCCCGTTCAGCATCGGCCTGAATGAAGTGGCCATCGGCATGACCATGCACCACGCCGGGATTGAGCTGGCGCAGGATCGCCTGAGCAAGGCGGCGTTCCAGCGCTCGGTGATCAACGCCGAGATGTTCGACCCGCAGGGCGCCGTAGTGGCCGGTTTCCTCGATAAAGTGGTGGCACCGGAGGAGTTGCACGCGGCGGCACTGGAAGCGGCGCGTCAGTTGAAGAAGATCAATATGAACGCCCACAAGCACACCAAACTGAAAGTGCGCAAGGCGCTGCTGGAGGCGTTGGATGACGCGATCATCCAAGACCAGGGCCACATTCTGAGCTAAGCCCTTACAGCTACAACGTTAAAGCCCGACCTAGTGTCGGGCTTTTTCTTACAAACAAACCAGCAATGTCCTTAGCCGCTCTAGCCGGGCGGTGTCAGTAGATGTTGAAACATGTACTTAAACATCGCCTATCTCCTACCTCTACCGGGCTAATTGCCGAATACAGTGCACATCCGTACACTGCGCCACCTTTTGTCTCGATAGGCCGTGTCGATGCTTTTCCTGTTACGTATGTTGTTGATGGGCCTGCATTTTATGATCGCTGGCGTGCTCGGCGTGCTGGTTGGCATCTGCCGGCCGTTCAACCCGGACAACAGCCGCGTTTGCGCGCGTCTCTATGCCGTGCCGGCCATGCGGATCCTCGGGTTGAATGTAAAGACCGACGTGGACTCGCTGCGCAATAAGCCTGGCACCTGTGTGGTTGTCGCCAACCATCAGTCCAACTATGACCTGTTTGTGTTTGGCAATGTGGTGCCCCATCGCACGGTGTGTATCGCCAAGAAGAGCTTGAAATGGGTGCCGCTGTTCGGTCAGTTGTTCTGGCTGGCGGGCAATGTGTTGATCGACCGTGGCAATGCGCACAAGGCGCGCCGGGCGATGCTCACCACCACCCACACCTTGCAACATGAGGACACGTCGATCTGGGTGTTCCCGGAAGGCACGCGTAACCTGGGCAAGGGTTTGCTGCCGTTCAAGAAAGGCGCGTTTCATATGGCGATTGCCGCCGGGGTGCCGATCGTGCAGGTGTGCGTGAGCAATTACGTTACGCAGATGCAGCTCAACCGATGGAGCAGTGGGGATGTGCTCATACGCTCGTTGCCACCCATTCCCACGGCTGGTATGACGGCGGATGACGTTCCGGGGTTGATGCAGGCGTGTCAGGCGCAGATGGAGGCGTGTATTGCTCAGATGGATCGGGAGTTGGGGGCGGTCTGATTGGGCGCGCGTTGCACCCCAGCGCGAGCAAACTCGCTCACTACAAAAGCCCATCCGCAAGGGAACGTCATTCAGGCTAAGCTGCCCAACACCTGTCCTCCCAATAAGAAGTGATCAGCACCATGGGTAGAGTTGTTGCGGCCGCTGTCTACAGCGCCGGTAAGAAAGTCAGGGATATCACCCTGGATGAAGGCGCGGCCTGGGCCGCCAAACCCGACCACTTTGTGTGGATCGGCCTGGAAGAACCCAGCGCCCAGGAGCTGGCCAACCTGCAACGCCAGTTCAACCTGCATGAGCTGGCCATCGAAGACGCCCTGGAAAAACACAGCCGCCCCAAGCTTGAAACCTTCGGCGATGCGCTGTTTATCGTCACCTATTCCCCAGTGCGCGAGAACGGCAAGCTGGAGTTTATCGAGACCCATATTTTTGCCGGCAACGGCTACATCATCACGGCGCGCAACGGCCACTCGGCGTCCTACGGTTTTGTGCGCCAGCGTTGTGAGGCGCGGCCATTGCTGCTGGAGCACGGGGAAGATTTCGTACTGTATGCGCTGCTGGATTTCGTCACCGAAAACTACCAGCCGGTCAGCGAAGCCATCCACGCCGAGATCGATGAGCTGGAGCGCAACGTGCTGTGCAGCTCGCTGAGCGAGCGCGACATACAGAACCTCCACGGCCTGCGCCGTGACGTGCTGCGGCTCAAGCGCTATGTGGCGCCGATGGTGGAGATCAGCCAAGAGCTGCAGAAGCTGAGCTTCCCGTTTATCGACAAGAACATGCGCCCGTATTTTCGTGACGTGCAGATCCACGTGACGCGGCAGATGGAGGACCTCACTACCTTGCGCGACATTGCCAGCCAGACCATCGAGATCGGTGTGCTGTTGGAGGCCTCGCGCCAGAGCGTGGTGCAGCGCAAGTTCGCCGCCTGGGCGGCGATCCTCGCCTTCCCCACGGCGGTGGCAGGGATTTATGGGATGAACTTCCAGAACATGCCCGAGCTGCAATGGCACTACGGCTACTTTGCGGTGCTCGGGTTTATTGCGGTGGGTTGCACCGGCCTGTGGGCCAGCTTCAAGCGGTCGGGCTGGCTTTAAGCCGCCGCGTCCGGCTTGTGTGCCACAAAGCGCATCATCCATTCCGCCACGGTGACGCCGTGGTGGTCATGTTCCAGGCTGGCCACACCGCGGGTGTAGATCTGCTCACCGAGGTTCTGCTGGCGAATATCCAACAGGGCGCGGGAGTAATCATGGATGAATTCCGGATGGCCTTGGAAGCACAGCACTTGGTCATTGATGTGGTAGGCGGCGAACGGGCAGAAATCGCTGGAGGCGATAACGGTGGCGTTTTCCGGCAGCGCGGTGACTTGGTCCTGGTGGCTGATCAGCAGCGTCAGCTCCTCCACCACCGGGCTGATCCACGGTGCCTTGGCGGCCATTTGATAGTTGTGGATGCCCACGCCCCAGCCCTGGCTGGCACGCTCGCTCTTACCGCCCAGCAGCAGCGCCAGCAGTTGGTGACCGAAGCAGATGCCCAGCAACTTGTCGCCACGCTCGTAGCGGTTTAGCAGGTAGGTCTTGAGGGTCTGGATCCACGGGTCGGTGCCGAATGAGTCGGCCTTGCTGCCGGTGACCAGATAAGCGTCGAACACTTGGTCGTCAGCGGGATAGTCGCCGTCCATCACGTTGTACACGGTGAACTCGGCCGCAATAGGCTGCTGGGAGAACAGACGCTGGAACATATGCCCGTAGCCCTGATATTGATCCACCAACTCCGGGCGCAGGACATCGGTTTCCAGAATGCAGACGCGTAGCGACATAAAAAATACCTGACACGGTGATGGGAATAATGCACACCCAAGCCTGCCTTGAAACCTGTCGGTAAAGCAAGTCCCCATGGGAGCGAGCGTGCTCGCTCCTACAGAGATATCACCGGAAGACTTCACCTCGTGCGGCTTTCTCCAGCAACAACGCAGGAGGCGCAAAACGCTCGCCATACTGCTCCGCCAAATAACGCGCCCGGGCGATGAAGTCGTCCAAACCGTACTGGTTGATGAACTGCAACGCGCCACCGCTCCACGCGGCAAAGCCGATGCCGAAGATGGAACCAACGTTGGCATCCGCCGTGGACATCAACACGCCCTCCTCCACACACCGCACGGTCTCGATGGCCTGGATAAACAGCAGACGGTCGCGCACATCCTGCGGCGAGATGCGTTGATCGGGCCGTTCAAAACGGTGTTTAAGCTCGGGCCACAGGTGCTTTGGGCCACCGGCGGGATAGTCGTAAAAACCGCCGCCCGCCGCCTTGCCCGTGCGCTTGTACTCGTTCACCAACAAGTCGATCACCGCCGTCGCAGGATGGCTCGGCACGGCCTTGCCTTCCGCCTGCAGATCCTTGGTCGCCTGCTGTCGGATATGGCTCATGAGGCTGAGGGATACTTCATCCGACACCGCCAACGGCCCCACCGGCATGCCGGCCTTGCGTGCTTCGGTCTCGATCATTGGCGCGGCCACGCCTTCACCGAGCATGGCGATGCCTTCGTTGGTAAAGGTGCCGAAGACGCGCGAGGTGAAGAAGCCGCGACTGTCGTTGACCACAATCGGGGTTTTCTTGATTTGCAGTACGAAGTCGAAACCCCGGGCCAGGGTTTCATCTGACGTTTGGACTCCCTTGATGATCTCCACCAAGGGCATTTTGTCCACTGGGCTGAAAAAATGCAGGCCGATGAATTTGCTCTGGTCCGGCACCGCCTTGGCCAATCCGCTGATGGGCAAGGTTGAAGTGTTGGAGGCGATGACTGCATCGGCGCCGACCACGCCTTGGGCAGCAGCGGAGACTTTGGCTTTAAGCTCGCGGTCTTCAAACACCGCCTCGATGATCAGGTCGCAACCGGCCAGATCGGTATCGGACGCCGTGGGAAGAATCCGCGACAGGATGGTTTCGCGCTGCTCGGCGGCCAATTGCCCACGGCTGACCTTCTTGTCCAGCAGCGCTGCCGAATGCGCCTTGCCCTTCTCGGCCGCCGCCAGGTTGATGTCCTTGAGCACCACTTCGATGCCCGCACTGGCGCTGACATAAGCAATGCCTGCCCCCATCATCCCGGCGCCCAACACACCGACCTTACGCGTCACATAGGGCGCAAAACCTTGCGGTCGCGAACGGCCTGCGTTGATCTCATTGAGCTGGAACCAGAAGGTGCCAATCATGTTTTTCGCCACTTGGCCCGTCACCAGTTCGGTGAAATAACGGGTTTCGATCAGGTGTGCGGTGTCGAAATCCACCTGCGCGCCTTCAACGGCAGCACAGAGAATCTTCTCCGGGGCGGGGAAACAACCGTTGGTTTTGCTGCGCAAGATCGACGGTGCAATGGCAAGCATCTGCGCCACCTTCGGGCTCGATGGCGTGCCGCCGGGGATCTGATAAGCCTTGTTGTCCCAAGGCTGCTTGGCCTCAGGGTTGGCCAGAATCCACGCGCGGGACTTGGCCAGCAGCTCGTCGCGGTCTGCTGCAAGCGCATGAATCAATCCGGCTTGCAGCGCCTGCTGTGGTCGCACCTTTTTGCCTTCCAGCAAATACGGCAAGGCCTTTTCCAACCCCAGCATGCGCACCATGCGCACCACCCCGCCGCCGCCCGGCAGCAAGCCCAAGGTCACTTCCGGCAGGCCAAGTTGCACCGACTTGTCGTCCAGCGCGACCCGGTAATGGCACGCCAGGCAAATCTCCCAACCGCCGCCCAAGGCCGCACCGTTGATTGCGGCCACCACCGGTTTGCCGAGGGTTTCCAGGCGGCGCAGCTGCGCTTTCAATACCAGCACGCCGTCGTAGAAATCCTTGGCATGGGCCTTGTCGACCTTGATCAACTCATTGAGGTCGCCGCCGGCAAAGAACGTCTTTTTAGCCGAGGTGATGACTACGCCGGCCAGCGTGTCTTTTTCCGCCTCCAGACGTGTAACGGTGGCGGCCATGGCTTCGCGGTACGCACCGTTCATGGTGTTGGCGCTCTGGCCGGGCATGTCGAGGGTCAGCACCACGATCTGGTCCTGGCCTTTTTCGTAACGAATGGCTTGGGTCATGACAAATTCCTTGGGCTCAGAGGCGTTCAATAATCGTGGCGATGCCCATCCCACCACCGACACACAGGGTGGCCAGGCCGTAGCGCTGTTGGCGCGCCTCCAATTCATCGAGCAAGGTGCCCAGAATCGCGCAACCCGTAGCGCCCAGCGGGTGGCCCATGGCGATGGAGCCACCGTTGACGTTGACCCGCCCGGCATCGATGCCCATGTCCTTGATGAACTTGAGCACCACCGACGCGAACGCTTCATTCACTTCAAACAGGTCGATGTCCTCGACCCGCAGGCCGGCCTTGGCCAAGGCCTTGCGCGTAGCGGGCGCGGGGCCGGTGAGCATGATGGTCGGGTCGGTGCTGGTCACCGCTGTCGCGACGATGCGCGCCCTGGGCTGCAAGCCCAACTCGCGGCCCTTCGCCTCTGAGCCGATCAACATTAGCGCCGCGCCGTCGACAATGCCGGAACTGTTGCCCGGCGTGTGCACATGGTTGATGCGCTCCACATGGCTGTAGACCCGCAATGCGGTGGCGTCGAAGCCCATTTGCCCCATCATCTCAAAGCTCGGCTTGAGCTTGCTCAAGCCGTCGAGGGTGGAGTCGGCGCGGATAAATTCATCGTGGTCCAGCAGCACAATGCCGTTCTGGTCCTGCACCGCGATCAGCGATTTGTTGAAGGAACCGTCTGCGCGGGCCCTGGCGGCTTTCTGCTGGGAATGTAAGGCGAAGGCGTCGACGTCCTGGCGGGTGAAGCCTTCGAGAGTGGCGATCAAATCCGCACCGATGCCTTGAGGGGTGAAGTGGCTGTGCATATTGGTCTGCGGGTCGAGCACCCAGGCCCCGCCATCACTGCCCATGGGCACGCGGGACATGGACTCGACGCCACCGACCACCACCAGGTCTTCGAACCCGGAACGCACTTTCATCGCGCCAAGGTTCACCGCTTCCAGGCCCGAGGCGCAGAAGCGGTTGATTTGCACGCCGGCGACGCTGATGTCCCAGTCCGCCACTAAGGCGGCGGTCTTGGCGATGTCGGCGCCCTGGTCGCCTATCGGGGTGACGCAGCCGAGGACGATGTCATCGACTTGATGGGTATCGAGGTCGCTGCGTTGGGCCAGCGCGGTGAGCAAGCCGGCCACCAGGTTTACCGGTTTGACACTGTGCAAGGCGCCGTCGGCCTTGCCTTTGCCACGGGGCGTGCGTATCGCATCAAAGATCAAAGCTTGGGTCATGACGTCCTCGAACCGCTGTGCGTGTGTGCCCCTACCTTAGGCCCGATTGACACGGTTTCAATGACGGATGCGCTCATTGCTTTTGACCCTCTCGCTCGGACGAACGGTAGGCACCCGACGCCATTGGGTGATTAATCGTTTTAGCTGTCTAGCCAAGGGTCTGGCGCCAAGATGGCGTTAGGCCTCATGCCGTTTTAAGCGCAAATTCCGCTTAGCTGATATGAAATGGATCTAAGCCACGCAGAACGAGGGCTCTAAGGTTGAATCAGTAGGAGGTTGCTGCCGGGTTTTGCTGGAGCAGCTGTAAAAAAAGTGTCACGTCACACCGCGATACTGAAATTGACCGGCACGCATTTGACGCTCAGGAATAACAACAAAAGGCAGTCAGCCATGTTCAAACATACGAAAGTACGCCAGGCGGGACTTATTCTCTTCGCCACCACACTGATTCTGATCCTGCCCAATTTAACCAAGGTTATTGGGTGACCCCTCAACCTCCACATTCCATGCACGCACAGCATCAGGACTGCAGTTTTTGGCAGCACCTGCCGGGACATTGCGCATAGCGGTCCTGCAGGGGCTGCCTTTTTGCATGCAGATTTCCGGTATCGTGAGCCCCATCGCCACTTCGCATCGGGCCTTCCTCTTGAAATCGATCCTCGCCCTCCTCGCCTTGTTAATCGCCCTGCCGGTTTCGGCGGCGCAACTGACCATCGAACTGGACCACGCCAGCAAGACCTGGCAGACCGCCGACCTGCTCAAGCACCCGGATGTGCAAACCGTACAGATCATCGATGACGTGTCCTACAAGCGCACCATGACTTATCGCGCAGTACCGCTGGCAGTGCTCCTACCGGGGCTTGAGCCGAAGAGTCATCTGCAGGCCGTTGCCCTGGATGGATTCGCCGCCGAACTCACCGCCGCGCCGCTGCTGGAACAAAAAGGCGCTCGTGCGTGGCTGGCGGTGGAAGACCCGGCGCAGCCGTGGCCTGCGCTGGCAGAGGGCAAGCCGAGTGCTGGGCCGTTTTACCTGGTGTGGACCAACCCTCAAGCAGGGCATATCAGCCCGGAGCAGTGGCCGTTCCAGATCTCGGGCATCAAGCAACTGAAGACCGTGGCCGAACGTTTCCCCGCACTGTTGCCAGACCCGAAACTGGCGGCCAATGACCCGATCAACCAGGGCTTTGCGTTGTTCCAGAAGAACTGCCTGGCCTGCCACCGCCTCAATGGTGCGGGTGACGCGCAGGTGGGCCCGGACTTGAATATTCCCTACAACCCTACCGAATATTTCGGCGGCGATTTCCTCAAGCGCTACATCCGTGACCCGCAGAGCTTGCGGCACTGGCCGCAGGCGAAGATGCCGGCGTTTGCGACCAGTGTGTTGCCGGACAATGAGCTGGAGTTGCTGGTGGGGTATTTGAAGCATATGGCGGGGCGTAAGCAGCCATTGTAGTGAGCGGGCTTGCCCCGCGCCGGGGTGCGTAGCAGCCCCAAATCCAGGCAACTCAATTTTGCCTGGAAGAATGCGGTGACTGCGTTAGGGCTGCTTCGCACCCCGGCGCGGGGCAAGCCCGCTCACTACAACCAGTTATTGCTGTTGCACGGAAATAACCGGCGTCGGCGCCACAAACACCTTGGCATGCATCTGCTCATGCCCACCGCCACGGCGCATGCCGCGTACCGGGCAGGCGTCGAGGTAGTCGAGGCCGACGGCCAGCTTCAGATGCCGCTCCGGCCGTGCCAGCTGGTTGGTCACATCAAAGCTATACCAAGCGTCGTCCAGCCAGGCTTCGGCCCAGGCGTGGCTGGCCAGGTGTGCGCTGTCTTCGGTGTACAAATACCCTGACACATACCGCGCTGGAATTCCGAGGCTGCGCGCGCAGGCCAGGAACGCGTGGGTGTGGTCCTGGCACACGCCCGCACGCCCGGCGAAGGCTTGGGCGGCACTGGTGTCGACTTCGGTGGCACCAGGGGTGTAGACCATCGCCTGGTTGAGCGCCTGCATCAGGTCGATCAACGCCGTGCGGTCGCGTCGTTGATGGCAGTGCTGCTCGGCAAAACGGCGCAGGGCGTCGTCCGGCTCGGTCAAGCGTGTGCTGCGCAGAAACGGGAACGCCGACTGGCTTTCATGTTCGGCCTCGCGCAACTCGTCGATATCCACCTGGCCACGGGCGCCGATGATGATGGCGTCGTGGGGTTCGTCCAGGGTCAGTACATGTAGGATGTTGCCGAATGGGTCCACCTGCGCACGCACCGGGCGCGGCAAGTCGAGCTGCCAGCTAAGGACGTGCTGGCGCTCGCTGTCGTGGGGCGTGAGGCGCAAGTACTGGATGCTGGCGCGCACTTGGTCGTCATAGTGGTAGGTGGTTTCGTGGCTGATGGAGAGTCTCATGCGGCCTCCAGGTAGGAACTGTAGATGGCGTCGCCCAACTGGCGGACCAAAGGAATGAAATCGGTCAGCCAGGCGTGCAGGCCTTCCTCCAGAATTTCGTCGATCGCGGTAAAGCGCAGGCGCGCGTCCATCTCGGCGGCCAGGCGCTGGGCCGGGCGGCCGTTGAGGCCGGGCAGGCTGGCGAGGATCTGATCGATCTCTTCGCTGCAGGCCCGCAACGAACGCGGCACATCGGCGCGCAACAGCAACAATTCGGCTACTTGGCGGGCGCCCGGCGCATCACGATAGATCTCGGTGTAAGCCTCGAACGACGACAGCGCTCGCAACAAGGCGCTCCACTGATAGTAGGCGTGGGCCGTGCCATCGGTGACGGCTTCGGCGCGGTCGCCGGCCATCTCGTAGCGGGCGTCGAGCAGGCGCAGGGTGTTGTCGGCTCGTTCGATAAAGGTGCCCAGGCGAATGAAACGAAAGGCATCGTTGCGCATGATCGTGCCGTAAGTCGCACCGCGAAACAGATGGGAGCGCTCCTTGACCCACTCACAGAACCGGCTCATGCCGTAGCGGCTCAAGCCTTGCTGGGCGATATCGCGAATATCCAGCCAGGTGGCGTTGATGTTTTCCCACATGTCCGCCGTAATTCGCCCACGCACCGCATGGGCGCTGGCCCGCGCGGCGCCGAGGCAGCTGTAGATGCTCGCCGGGTTGGCCGCGTCCAGAGCAAAGAAGTGCAACAAGCGTTCCGCGTGCAGTTCGCCGTGGCGCTCGTGGTAATCCTCCAGGGTGCCGGTGATCAGCAACGGCATGGCAAGTTCGTGCAGGCCATCGCCATGCCCATCTTGGGGCATCAGCGACAGCGAATAGCTGACATCGAGCATGCGCGCGAGGTTTTCCGCACGCTCCAGGTAGCGCGACATCCAGTACAAATCCGAGGCAGTTCTACTCAGCATGGCATTCAGTCCTCTACCACCCAGGTGTCTTTGGTGCCGCCGCCCTGGGACGAGTTCACCACCAGCGAGCCTTCTCGCAGCGCTACGCGGGTCAAGCCGCCAGGCACCACGCGGGTTTCCTTGCCAGACAACACGAACGGACGCAGGTCGATATGGCGTGGTGCAATGCCGTTTTCGACAAACGTCGGGCACGTGGATAAACACAGGGTCGGCTGGGCGATATACGCATGGGGCTTGGCTTTGATACGCGCGCGGAAGGCTTCGATTTCCGCCGCCGTGGACGCCGGCCCCACCAGCATGCCGTAGCCGCCGGAGCCTTGGGTTTCCTTCACCACCAGGTCCGGCAGGTTGGCCAGTACGTGGGACAGTTCATCGGGCTTACGGCATTGGAACGTCGGAACGTTCTTCAGGATCGGCTCTTCATCCAGGTAAAAACGGATCATCTCGGTGACGAATGGATACACCGACTTGTCATCCGCCACCCCAGTGCCGATGGCATTGGCCATCACCACGTTGCCGCAGCGATAGGCCGCGAGCAGGCCAGGCACGCCGAGCATGGAATCCGGGTTGAAAGCCAGCGGGTCGAGGAAAGCATCGTCAAGCCGACGGTAGATCACGTCCACGGCTTTGGGGCCGTCGGTGGTGCGCATGAACACGCGGTCATCGCGTACGAACAGGTCGGCGCCTTCGACCAACTCCACGCCCATTTCCCGAGCGAGGAATGCATGCTCAAAGAACGCGCTGTTGAAGCGCCCAGGGGTCAGCACCACCACGCTGGGGTTATCCAGGGGGCTGGAGCTTTTAAGGGTGTCGAGCAGCAGGTTGGGGTAGTGATCGATCGGTGCGATGCGTTGGGCCGCAAACAGCTCGGGGAACAGGCGCATCATCATTTTGCGGTCTTCGAGCATGTAGCTGACACCGCTCGGCGTACGCAGGTTGTCTTCCAGCACGTAGTAGGTGCCGTCGCCATCACGTACGAGGTCGACACCGGATATGTGGGAATACAGGTCGCGGTGCAGGTCCAGGCCCTGCATCGCCAGCTGATATTGCTCGTTGGCCAGCACCTGCTCGGCGGGAATGATCCCGGCCTTGATGATGCGCTGCTCGTGATAGAGGTCGGCGAGAAACATGTTCAGCGCCTTGACCCGTTGGATGCAGCCGCGCTCGACAATCCGCCATTCGCTGGCCGGAATGCTGCGTGGGATGGTGTCGAAGGGAATCAGCCGCTCGGTGCCCTGCTCGTCTCCGTAAAGGGTGAAGGTGATGCCGGCGCGGTGAAACAGCAAATCCGCTTCACGCCGGCGCTGCGCCAGCAATTCTGGCGGAGTTTCAGCCAACCAGCGGGCGAACTCGCGGTAGTGAGGGCGGACCTGGCCTGCCCCATCGTACATTTCGTCGTAATAAGTGCGGATCATGCCGAACTCCTTGTCACCCGGGCGCAAGAACCATCGCAAGGCCCGTGCCAGCGGCATAAACACTTAAAAATCAGTGAGTTGAATAAACACAGGGATCTAATCGCACCGTCCTGGTGCGCAGAATGCCCGCTGTCCTGTGGTGCGCTTCATCGTAATGCGGGCTTTGACTATCAACAGCATAGCCAGAGTTGATTTCACTGCCCGACCTGGCCTGCGGATAATCGGCCCCATCTGCTGAACAGGACCCGTCCTACAGCTTCAGCCCTCCACTCTTCCCTTTAAGCCACCCTCTTGGGTGGCCTTTTTTTTGGTGCGCGAAAGTGGCGCGCAAGTTCCGAATAGTTTTCCCACCGCGCAAACAAAAACGGCCGACCCAAAGGTCAGCCGATACGCTGTGTTTTTCATGCAACTACATGGGTAAACCACGCACCTCCTGCTTGACGCCCCATCCTTCGATGATCCCGCCCAGCGGCTCGACCACCGCCTCAAAGTCTTGCTCGAAGTCTCCTATGCCGTCGTAGGTAGCGAACATGATTTTGCTCAACTCCAGGTACCAGGCGCCATCGTCGCGCGCACTGACCTGGGCATTCAGGGATTCCCCACGAAACCGACCCGCAGCCCTGCGCGCACGTTCCTCATCCGGGAAAATGGCGTAGAACTCGATGGGGTGGAAACGTGAGAAGTCGAAGCCGCCTTCTTTCATGCGGCGCAGAACATTGGTGCTGATGTCTTCTTGATAGGCTGTGCTCATGAAACGTCCTCCTCAAACCGATGGATAGACTTTCCGTGCTTCCCGAAGCCCACGCCGTACTAGCGTGGGTGCTACGGCACTGACATCACCGCTGGAAAACAAGCATGTAGCTGACAAGACCAGACCTTAGCGATTCATTCGCTGATCTCGATTGCAGAGTAGCGCGAAGCTATCACCTCCACCAGAGGCGCTTTAAGTGCTGACAGGGAATGTTCAGGCGGCAGGAGAGATGTCGAGGATCTGGATACTGTTCTGGTCTTTAAGGATCTTGACCGTCGGCTCGGGCTTGCGGCCCTCAAGGTCATTGAGGTCGAGTTCGGCGGCGATGGGCACCAGCTTGCTGCGAATCATGTGCGCAGCGTCTTCGAGGCTGGGCTTTTGATCGCAGGTCACCTCTTCCACGGTTTTCTGACCATGATCATCAACGAAGGTAATTTGCCACTTTTGCATCGGTGCCTCCTCGATAAAACCCGTGTGTGGGCTTACATCTATCTGGACCTTGAGGGCTCGCCAAACGTTCCACTCAAGGCCGGAGGCACCGGATCAGTTGCGCTTATTTTTCAGCGTGATCTTTGAGGGCTTTCAAGGTGTTGAACGGCGCGTCCACCACAAACTTGTTGGCCAACCACGATGGCACGCTGCCGCCTGGCTCGGTGTGCACCTGGTAGGTGACTTCGGTGAGGTTGTCGCCTTTGGGTACCAGTTTCCAGTAGCCGTCTACCTGCGCCACGCGCACATAGCCTTTCACTTCTGGCTGATAGGTAGGTACTTCCAGCAACTTGCGGGTGACGGTGCCGTCAGCAGCCTTGCTGGTGGTGATTTCCAGGATGGAATCACGGTCGGTCACTGGGAATGGAGCCTTGAACTGCGTGTAGGTCCAGCTCTTGTCACCCTCGGTCTTGAGCAACTTTTGCGACTTGCACTCGTGAATCCAGGAGCAGGCACCGGCCACGTCCTCCTGCAGCGCCTGGATCTTGGCAACTGGCGCCTTGATCGTGGTAACGCCGCGATACGCTTTGTACTTGGAGCCGGCAATTTCGCTCAGGGACACCTTGATACCGTCTTCGTCCTTGGCGACTTGCCAATCCTCAGCCTGGGCAGTGGCAGCAAACAACACCGTAAAACCGCACAACACAGCCATTCGTTTCAGCGAACCCATTGTTGTATTCCTTATTGTTGAAGTTCCGATAGTAAAGCCCATCAAGCCGCCGTCATCTGCTCCCACCAGCCGATCAACCGGATCGCATCGGCTTGGTCGGTGCCACAGACCTCGATATCTGCCTTGAAATCACTGCACACCGCCGGTCGCTCCGGCTGCCCGAACAGCTGGCATAGCTGTTCGACCGACAGGTGCAGGCAGCGTTCGCCCGCAGGTTTGCCATGGGGCATTCCCGGTAAGGGCGAACTGATGGAGGGGGCGATGCAGCAAGCGCCACAGCCTTCACGGCAATTCATGACCAGCAGGTCCTCGACGACTCAATGTGGATGGCCGGGCTAGAGTACGCCCTTAAACAGCCGTTTTAAAATGGTCTAACAGTGGTTTTTCGCAGAAAACAAAAATGACCGACCAGTCTCCGACACATGGTCGAAGAGCGACGTCACGTTTGTGGGAAAAGTTTACTGCTTGAACTCGAATTCCAACGCGGCGCCTTCCACTTCGCGGCGTTCTTCGTTGCGCAGTTGCAGCTTCATCTCATTGCTGAGCAGGCGACCGTTGATCTGGAAGGCACTGTTGTCGGTAGGCTTTTCGCCAAACATCGGCGGCAGCAAGGGCACGCTCTTCGGTTTGGGCACGGTGCCGAGGGGTTGCAAGTGCCGAACCATGTCAGAAGGCAGGGACAAATCCAACTGTGCCGGTGGCAATTTGGTCTGCGCGACTTCATGGGCCGACTTGGACTTTGTTGCAATCGGTGCACGTTTTTTTACCGTGGCGGCTTTTTTCTTCGTTTCGGGGGCTTTTTTGGCGGGCGTCGGTTTTTTCGCGGGAGGCTTCTGCTGGCTGCTGGCAGCCGGTTTGTCAGACGTCACAGGCGATGCCGCCAGCACGGTGCCGACGTTGCACAGGCTTAACAGGCCAATCACCATGACAGCGCGAAAAATAGGAGTCATATCGCCAACAGCTTTAACGGCAGAGGGCCATATGCTCGCTTGTTGTGCGCGGCATGACAAGCCTGGTGATTAGCCTGCTACCGGAGTTGTCCCCGTTCCTTGGCTCAAAAGCCCGCTGCCGTTTCCTGGCATAACTGGCTGGCCAGCATCCCCAATGTCATCAGCGCGCGCTCTGCTTCGCGGTTCCACGGCGTGCCGCAGTTAAGGCGGATACAGTGGTTGAACTGCTCGGTATTACTGAAAATAAGTCCCGGCGCGATGCTGATGCCCTGTTGCAGGGCACGCACGTGCAGTTCCTGGGTATTGACCCGACCCGGCAAACTGACCCACAGGATGAAGCCACCGCTTGGACGAGTCATCTGGGTGCCTTCGGGGAAATACTGCTGCACCGCCAACTGGAAGGCGTTGAGGTTCTTGCGGTACTCCTGACGGATGTAGCGCAGGTGCCGGTCGTAACCGCCGTTCTCCAGGTACGCCGCAACCCCCATCTGCGTGACGCTGCATGCCGAATGGGTGCTGAACATCTGCAGACGCTGGATCTCCTGCTGGTATTTGCCGGCGATCATCCAACCGATGCGTACGCCGGGGGACAAGGTCTTGGAAAAACTTGAGCAGTAGATGACCCGGTCCAGGCGGTCATACGCTTTCAACGCCTTGGTACGGCCGACTTCGAACATCAGCTCGCCGTAAATATCGTCCTCGACGATCTGGATATCGAAATCCGACGCCAGGCGCAGCAACTGTTTTTGTCGCTCCTCGGGCATGGTGCCGCCCAGGGGGTTGCTCAGGCGCGTGGTCAACACCAGGGCCTTGATCGACCATTGGTTGGCCGCCAGTTGCAGGGCCTCCAGGCTCATGCCTGTGGAGGGGTCGCTGGGGATCTCGATGACCTTGAGGCCAAGCAGATCCGCCAGTTGCAGCAAGCCGTAGTAAGTCGGTGATTCTGCGGCGATCAGGTCGCCGGGACGGGTCAGCACCCGCAGCGACATCTGTAATGCATCGACGCAACCGTGGGTGATCACCACTTCGGAGGGGTCTACCACCACGCCCGCATCACGCATGCGGATCGCCACTTGGCGCCGCAACGGTTCGAAACCTGGGCTGAACATGTAGCTGAACGCCCGTGGGCTCTGAAAGCGCGTGACCTTGGCCAATTGCTGGTGCAGTGCCCGTACCGGCAAGTAATCCACACTCGGCACGGCGGCGCCCAACGGGAACACGCCTTCGCGGCGCGATTCGACCAATACCTGCTGGATGATGCTGCTGCGGGTGACCAACCCCGGGCGCTCGACCCGCGCGATGTCCGGCGTAGGTGCCGTGAGCGCGGGGGTTTGGTGCACGTAGTAACCGGATTGTGGCCGCGCCCGGATCAGGCCCTGGTCTTCCAGGTTGGCATAGGCTTGCAATACCGTGGCGTGGCTCACATTGAGCTGGGAGCTCATCTTGCGCACCGAAGGCACGCGCTCGCCCGGTTGATAGACACCGCGTCGGATATCCTCAGCCAGCTGCTGGGCGATACGTTGGTAGAGCAACAGATTGGTCATGACGCAGCACTCGATTTCACGGGTATTTTATTTTTGTGTGAAACATACCGGCACAGTTTAGAAGTGTACGGGGACAGTTGCCACAATAGTCGAGCGCAGGCGGGAGTGACAGTAAAAACTGTAGGGGTGGTGAAGAGATTTCCTGAGGTACACCCAACCAAATGTGGGAGCGGGCTTGCTCGCGAAGGCGGTGTATCAGTCAACAAATCTGGAGACTGGAATACCGCATTCGCGAGCAAGCCCGCTCCCACACAGGCCGGCTTTCACATTTTGATTTGTGTCGAGCTTTAGCGAGCGGCGCCCAGTTGGCCTTTTCCGTCAGAGAACACAATCTCCACCCGACGGTTCTGCGCCCTGCCCCGCTCGGAGGCATTGGCCTCAACGGGATATTGGTCGCCATACCCTTCAACCTGGATGCGTTTTTCGTCGATGCCCAGGTCTATCAGCACATCGGCCACCGATTGCGCTCGGTCACGGGACAGCTTGAGGTTTTCCTGCTCACCGCCGGTGTTGTCGGTGTAACCCTCGATGCGTACCACGCGCCGGGGGTTCAGTTGCAGGAACTGCACGATCTTCAACACTGTGCGATTGGCCGAGTTTTCCAGTTCGGCTTCACCCGTGTCGAACAGCATATCGCCCAGGGTCATCACCAGGCCGCGATCGGTCTGGGTGGTGGTCAGGCTGGCGATTTGCTGCTCCAGCCATTTGCCCTGTTGTTGCACGCTGGTGAGTTTGTTTTCACGCAGGGCCAATTGCAGGCGCTGACGCTCCAGTTCGAGCTTGGTACCGCGCTCGGCATTGAGCCCCTGCTCAGTGTGCTCACGGGCAATGGCGCTGTAGCGCTGGCTCAGGTAGGCGTAATGCGCCACGTCCGCGCCGCTGCCCCAGTAGCTGGACAGACGGTCGGCGCGAGCCAGGGACTCACCCGCGCGAATCACATCCTTGGGCGCAAAGCGCAGCACGTTGGCGTCTTCCTTGACCTTCTGGAAGTCGCTGCCCGCCTGTTGCAAGGCCTGTTCGCTGTCGGGGTGGCTGGCGCAACCGCCGAGGACGGCAGAGGCCAACAGCAGCCCACAGCTCACACCACGAATCATCGGGCTCATTGGGCTTCTCCCAACTGCAATTGCTTGCGCAGGCGCGTGATGCGGGTGTTGAGCACGTTCAATTGCTCCTGGCTTTTGCGCGTCAGCACTTTGGCTTCGGCCAGGCGTGCATCCAGTTCGGCTTGCTCGGCGCGCATGCGCGCGTTCTTGTAGGACTCGTCGGCCATGCTGCCCTGGGCCCGGGCGAATTTGGCTTCGGCCATTTTCAACTCAGGCGATTCATCCGCGCTGGCACCCACCGCGCTGGCTTGTTCCAGGGCTTGCTGGGTGAGGCGCATTTGTTCATTCGGCGCAGGATCGGTTGCACATCCCGCCAGAGCGACAACGGCGAGGGCCGCGAATAGAGGTCGAAGAGTCACTGAAAATCCTTACTTTGCTGGGGTGCCGACGGGTTGCTGCAATTGCGCTTTCCAGCGTTCCAGATTGCTCTGCAACGCTGCTTGCGCCACACCGGAGGCGGACAATTCTGTCATCTTTTTGGCCAACTGTCCGCGCAGCCACGGATCATTGCAGGCGGAGTTGTGGGAAACAGCCAGGTACAGGCCTGGCTGATCGACGGGCACTTCGCGGGCGATCAGGTCATTGCTCATTCCCAAGGTCTGGGCCATGGCCATGCCGGAATAACGGCCGGCGAGGACGTAGTCCACTTCACCCAACAGCAGTTTCTGGAAGGCCGGGGTCAGGCTCGGCAGGCGTTGCAAAGTGAGATGCTGGCCGGCGAACGTCTCAAAATCGGCGCTCAAGCGAGCGCGCTCCGAGACCGCCCCCTTGTGACCATGCAGGTCGGCAGCCGTGGCATAGGCCAGTGCCGAATCCTTGCGCGTCCAAACCAGGTAGTCGAGTTGCACCAGCGCCGGGTGAATGTAATCGAGGGTTTCAAGCTCGCCCAGGTTCAGCGGTGCATCGGCGAGGATGTCCATGCGTCCACTGCGCACTTCGTCCAGGGCCAGGGAACGCTTGCCGCCGTAGAGCAGGTCGACTTTCAAGCCGAGGTCCTTGCCCACTTGTTGCAACACATCGGCCGTGGCGCCGATCAGGTGCGTGGGGTCCTGCGGGTCGCGCCAGAGCAAGGGCGGCGCGTCCGGGCTGCCGGTGATCACCAGGCGCTCACACTTGCCGGCGGCCAACGCCAGGCTCGGCAGCAGCGTAAGGCCCAGCAATACGGTCCAGGGGCGCAGTTCCATTGGGTAGCTCTCCAGCAAGTCAAAAAAAAGCCCGGTCACAAGGACCGGGCTCTTTATAAGTGAAGCGACTGGATTAGACCAGCTTCTCCAACTCAGGTACGGCTTCGAACAAGTCCGCCACCAGGCCGTAATCAGCCACCTGGAAGATCGGTGCTTCTTCGTCCTTGTTGATCGCAACGATCACTTTGGAGTCTTTCATACCGGCCAAGTGCTGGATCGCGCCGGAGATACCGACGGCGATGTACAGCTGTGGCGCAACGATCTTGCCGGTCTGGCCGACCTGCATGTCGTTGGGTACGAAACCTGCGTCGACGGCCGCGCGGGAGGCGCCGACCGCAGCGCCCAGCTTGTCGGCCAGGGCGTACAGGTGCTTGAAGTTGTCACCGTTCTGCATGCCACGACCGCCGGAAACGACGATCTTGGCAGCGGTCAGCTCAGGACGATCCGACTTGGCCAGCTCTTCGCCGACAAAGCTGGAAGTGCCAGCGTTGTGGGCAGCAGCAACGGCTTCAACAGCAGCCGAACCACCTTCAGCGGCAACCGGGTCGAAACCGGTGGCACGCACGGTGATCACTTTGATGGCAGCGGTCGATTGCACGGTAGCAATGGCGTTACCGGCGTAGATCGGGCGCTTGAAGGTGTCAGCGCTTTCTACCGAGATGATCTCGGAGATCTGATCGACGTCCAGCTGCGCGGCAACGCGTGGCAGGATGTTTTTGCCGTTGGAAGTAGCGGCAGCCAGGATGTGGCTGTAGCCAGCGCCCAGCTCAGCGATCAGCGGGGCAACGTTTTCCGGCAGCTGGTGAGCGTAAGCGGCGTTGTCGGCCAGCAGTACTTTACTCACGCCAGCGATTTTCGCAGCGGCTTCAGCCACAGCAGCTGCGCCTTGGCCGGCTACCAGCACGTGGATGTCGCCACCGATTTTAGCGGCAGCAGCCACGGTGTTCAGGGTGGCCGGAGCCACGACCTTGTTGTCGTGTTCAGCGATTACCAAGATAGTCATTGTTAGATTACCTTCGCTTCGTTTTTCAGTTTCTCGACCAGTTCAGCCACCGACTTGACCTTGATGCCCGCGCTGCGAGCAGCCGGTGCTTCAACTTTTACAGTCTTGTTGGTAGAGGCGGTGGACACGCCCAAAGCGTCTGGAGTGACCGACTCAAGCGGCTTCTTCTTGGCTTTCATGATGTTTGGCAGGGACGCGTAGCGCGGCTCGTTCAAACGCAGGTCGGTGGTCACGATGGCCGGCAGTTTCAGCGAAACTGTCTGGGCGCCGCCGTCGATTTCACGGGTGACAGCCACGCTGTCGCCGCTGACTTCGACTTTGGAAGCGAAGGTGCCTTGGCCGTAACCGGTCAGGGCAGCCAGCATCTGGCCAGTCTGGTTGTTGTCGCTGTCGATGGCTTGTTTGCCGAGGATCACCAGCTGAGGCTGTTCCTTGTCGACAACGGCTTTGAGCAGCTTGGCAACGGCCAGGGAGGTCAGGTCTTCAGCGGACTCGACCAGGATAGCGCGGTCGGCGCCTAGGGCCAGGGCGGTACGCAGCTGCTCTTGAGCAGTGGTAGGACCGATGGAAACCACGACGATTTCAGTCGCCACGCCTTTCTCTTTCAGGCGTACGGCTTCTTCCACAGCGATTTCACAGAAAGGGTTCATCGACATCTTGACGTTAGCAAGATCGACGCCGGAATTGTCCGCCTTGACGCGAACTTTCACGTTGTAATCGACAACGCGTTTGACAGCTACAAGAACCTTCATGGATTCCTCGTTACTCTCCGGTGAAAAGAAAGTCGCCTAGGCGAACCTGGCGGTTGATGCTCGTCGGCACACAAGGGCACCTCCAAAACCTTCGGCAGTGACTCAGCGATCGGGAAGTGATGACCGTTCGTCAGTGGTGACTGAGAGGTCATTCTTTATCGCGGCGTGTAAACTGCGCACCACCCTATGGGCACGCATGCCTTTAGCCTGTCTTTGGACGTACTCTTGAAACCCGCTGTCTGCCTACGGTAAGCGCAAAACCGACCGTATATTGACCGGAACACCTATTCTGGTCAATACGGCAAAATAGCCAGTCATAAGCCGCGTCTCTTTGATTTACCTAGCCTGCGGGCAATTCAAACAAACGTTTGTATTGGACGCTGACAGTGGTCTATATATAATGCGCCACCTAGAGAGAAAGGTGGGTCACGCCTTGGCGCGGGGCGACACCGAACCTCCATCCATTAGAAAAAAAGCCTGTTGAGCCTTGAGTAGGAGATAACCTGTGGAACGCGAATACATGGAATTCGACGTGGTCATCGTCGGCGCTGGCCCGGCAGGCCTGTCTGCCGCCTGCCGACTGAAGCAGAAGGCCGCCGAAGCCGGTAAGGAAATCAGCGTCTGCGTGGTCGAGAAAGGCTCCGAAGTCGGCGCCCACATCCTCTCCGGTGCCGTGTTTGAACCACGTGCCTTGAACGAACTGTTCCCGGACTGGAAAGCACTCGGCGCTCCGCTCAACACCCCCGTGGTGCGCGATGACATTTATGTACTGCGCAGCCCCGAAACTTCCACCAAGGTTCCTGACTTCTTTGTGCCCAAGACCATGCACAACGAAGGCAACTACATCATCTCCCTGGGCAACCTGTGCCGCTGGCTGGCCCAGCAGGCCGAGAACCTGGGCGTGGAAGTCTACCCAGGCTTCGCCGCCCAGGAAGCGCTGTTCGACGAAAACGGCGTGGTGCGCGGGATTATCACCGGCGACCTCGGGGTCGACCGCGAAGGCCATCCTAAAGAAGGCGTCTACACCCCGGGTATGGAACTGCGGGGCAAGTACACGCTGTTCGCCGAAGGCTGCCGTGGCCACATCGGCAAGCAACTGATCCAGCGCTTCAAGCTGGACAGTGACTCGGACGTACAACACTACGGCATCGGCCTGAAGGAAATCTGGGAAATCGACCCAGCCAAACATCAGCCAGGCCTGGTGGTGCACACCGCCGGCTGGCCGCTGGACATCATGAGCAACGAGAACACCGGTGGCTCGTTCCTTTATCACCTGGAAAACAACCAGGTGGTTGTCGGCCTGATCGTCGACCTGTCCTACAGCAACACCTTCCTGTCGCCGTTCGATGAGTTCCAGCGTCTCAAGCATCACCCGGTGCTGGCCCAGTACCTGGAAGGCGGCAAGCGCATCAGCTACGGCGCACGCGCCCTGGCCAAAGGCGGCATCAACTCGCTGCCGAAGATGGTATTCAAGGGCGGCGCATTGATCGGCTGCGACTTGGGCACCATGAACGTAGCCAAGATCAAAGGCAGCCACACCGCGATGAAATCCGGCATGCTCGCCGCCGACGCGGTGGCCGAGCGTCTGTTTGCCGAGTCCGAAGGCGGTGATGAACTGACCAACTACGTCGACAGCTTCAAAGCCAGCTGGTTGTACGAAGAACTGTTCGCCACCCGCAACTTCGGCCCGGCGATGCACAAGTTCGGCCCGATCATCGGCGCCGGCTTCAACTGGTTCGACCAGAACATCCTCGGCGGCAAAATGCCGTTCACCCTGCACGACACCAAGCCGGACTACGCCTGCTTGAAGCTCGCCAAGGACAGCAAGAAGATCGACTACCCCAAACCCGACGGCAAGTTGAGCTTCGACAAGCTGAGCTCGGTGTTCCTCTCCAGCACCAACCATGAAGAGGAGCAGCCGTGCCACTTGAAGTTGAAAGACCCGAGCATCCCGATCGGCACCAACCTGCCGCTCTACGATGAACCGGCGCAACGTTACTGCCCGGCTGGCGTGTATGAAGTGATCACCCAGGAAGACGGCGCCAAGCGCTTCCAGATCAATGCCCAGAACTGCGTACACTGCAAGACCTGTGACATCAAGGACCCTTCGCAGAACATCACGTGGGTCACACCGGAAGGCGCGGGTGGGCCGACTTACCCGAATATGTAAAACGACAGCTTGATAACAAGCCGAATCACCGAGCGCTTTCAAGGCTGTCGGTGATTCGGTCAGTCACGCAGTCGACGACCGCAACCACCCGAGGCATAAAGATTCGCTCGCGTTTACTCGATAGCGTTGGACTTAACGGATTCCAATACCTCAACCATTTCGTCGAAAGACTGTCCGTCAGGTTCAATTTCCTGCCTCAGGCTCCAAATGCTATAGCGGTCATTGGAGTGCGCCGAAACACTTGCAGCCGACTTTGCCGAGCCAAAATCCACGGGAAAGCATTTTTGTGACTGGGCGTCATAAAGGATATTCCGGAGCGCCAAGTCATTGTGAGCAATGCCAGCGCCCTCCAACTCAGCCAGCATGTTCAATAAGCCAACAGGCACGCCGTCGGGTATCGCCTTGCCTGCGGCCATCAGACTTTCAAGGCTTTCTCCCGAGACTTTAGGCATGCGCATATATGACACTGTGTCGGCAGCATTGCTACCCAGGAACGTCGCACGCCCTTCTCCATAAAATCGATTGAATAATTGCACCTCGTTTTTCATCTCGGGAACACGTCCCGCCGTGGGCAGAGGAAACGTTTCTTTAATAACGTAGGTTGGATCGTCCGGGTCGGTGTAAACCATCGCGCGGGAGCCAAATCCAATGGGATCGTTCAAGCGCCCTGCCAATTCATCAACCCCTCCGCCTGCGACACCTCTCCTGATCCAGACGCCATTTGCATCGGGCTTGGCGATTTTTCCACTGCTGACCAATTCAGACGGATTCTTGGGATCGCGCACTCGCAACACATAATGCAAGCCATCCCCCGCATCAGGTTTCTCGGCAACAAAATACTTTTTGCCCATGAACTCCACTTCCCGCATTCCCGGGAAAGGAGTCGAGGCGTCAGAACCAGGGATTACGGCAGGTCCCCTCGGCGTATTAACGGATACCTCGTGATCAATTGATGGGGCCTTGGGTGCCCGCACCAATTCGACATCGCTCGTATGCTCGTTGTATTTCCAGCCGTAATGTTGAGTCATGGAGGGTTCACGGTTCAAAGCTCCGCCTTCTAGTCCAACCCCCACAGATGCAATTTCGTGCGCCAGTTGCAGGCCAGATATCACTGCTGCCGATGCACCGCCCACGCGATCATCAGCCGTCATGCCATAAACGGCGTCGTGGACGCCAAAGACAATATTTCCCGTGTTGCCAATAACGGGTAGATAACCGAAGGTGTTTCCCCAGAAGTCTTTCGCAGACTTCCAATTTTGCTGCGAGGAACCAAATACCTCTGTCTGGTCGGCCCAGACCGCATTTTTTGCGTTCACCGCCTGGTATTCAGCGGCTATACCGACATTCAGATCACCGCATTTCAACCTGTAATCGCTGCCTCGCGCGCCCGTGTAGTTGAAGGTCTCCCACACTGGCACAGCCTTGTCCTTGAGTAGGTTCTGATACCCTGGATAGGTCGCATGATTGCCCGCAATCAAGTTTTGAAGCACATCGCCCGCCTTCGGCCAATGAGCATCTCTGCCCCCTTGCCTGTCACTGGCGTTGAAACTACGCGACAGATTGCCCTGATTGTTTTTAGCCCAACTGGCGAACGCCTTGTCACCTGAAATTTCGTGAACGGCACCGTTCTTCAAGTCAATCATGACGCCCATGTTGGGCCGGTGCCTGAAGTCACCGTCGTAGGGCGTATAGGGGATAAATGCGTAACCTGCCAGGGGATAGCCGTAGATATTTGGAATAATGGCTTGCCCATTCTTCTGCAACGTATCGATGACCGCCTTTTGACCTTCCTCGCTTAACGTTCCAAAACTGTCTTTGTGATCAACCAGGCTTTGTAATGTGCCTCGTATGAGATACGCGTCTGCTTTGCCCGAACGCCGCGCCAATACGCCGGAGGCATCCCGCATCGGTGTCGCGATATCCTCTTCCCAGTGGCTTTGAAGGTTTGCCCCCAGCGACTCCAGCTCGGCGACCTGGCCCTTGTCCTTTGCCTCAATCTGCATCGACTGGAAATTGATCGGCCCACCTCGCTGCACTTTATCGTGCGCAAGTGCACCGGCTGCAATTTCCCAGGCAAAGTAGGTACGGCGGTCAGTGCTGGTCAGGTGCTCCGGCTTACCAAAGCCGGTATAAGAGTGGAACGTTACGCTGATTTTTTCATGTGGATCGTGCCCGGCGGCCAGTAACCCAGCGCTGAAATAGCCTGCCGGCTCCAGGAATTGGCGCACCTTCTGGAACCTGACATTGCTCCCGCCCTCGCTAGTGCTTTCTATGCTCTGGACCTGTGCAACGACACGACCGGCATAAGCATCAATTCGCTGCATCCGTTCCCGTTGCGTGTAACCCGTTGTGGGCGCAGACGGGTCGGCAGATCCGTAAATCACCGCCTTGGCAACATCGAACTCATTATCAGGGTTATAGCGGCGAGGCATTTTTTGCCCAGGACCAATCGTTTTGTCGTCTGAACTGCTGGGCTCGCCCGTTCGCGTATTGTTGAGTGGCGACGAACTGTCGATTGCCCTGGTAGGCCGACGATGCGCGCGGGGGAGTTTTTGGCTATCCGTCGATGCGCCTGCCGTGGACGTCTCACGGACGTCATTAGGTACTGCACGCTGAACAGCGGGGATGAATGACTGAACTCTCACAGTGGGCATTTCCCTGGATTGAGGCATTGACATGCCCGGTACGACCCTATGTGCAGCAAGGAGGGAAAACCGTTCCCGAGCTGCCACAAACGATGGCAATCCACTGTTTCAGGGGGGTTCGGGTCAGGCAGCCCGCTCTTCGCCGGGGTTGCGTTCGAAGTAGCGCTTATATTCACGACTGAACTGCGACGTACTCTGATACCCCACCCTATGCGCCGCCTGCGCCACGCCCATGCCCTCTACCAGCAGCAACTGCTGGGCCTTGAGCAAGCGCAAACGCTTGAGATACTGCACCGGCGACAACAGCGTGCAACGCTTGAAATGCTCATGAAAGGTCGATGCACTCATGTGCGCGTACCCGGCCAAGGTCTCGATATTCAACGGCTCGTCAAAATGCGCATGCAGATGGTTCAACGACGTGGCAATCCGCGAAAACTGTCCCTGCTGCTCCACCAAGGCACGCAACACATCCGCCTGCGGCCCGCGCAACGCAGTGAACAATAATTCGCGCACCCGCGCCGGGCCCATGATCCGGCTTTCCAGCGGATCGTGCAGGCACTGCAACAGCCGCTCGACGCAACCGCGCATGGCGTCATCGAGCACCACTGAACTCATCGACTCCAGTGTTTGCGCCGTCGGCGGCGGTCCCGCCTGAATGCCCATGGCCATCACCAACTCCCCCAACACCACGCGATCAATGCCCACCGTTACCCCGTACAACGGCGCATCCGGCGCCATGGCAAAGGTCTCGCACTCGAACGGCACCGGCATCGCCTGGATCAGATAGTGCCCGGCGCCGTAATCCAGCGTGCGCGGGCCCAGGTACGCGACCTTGCTGCCCTGGGCCACGAACATCAGGCTCGGCTCATAGATCTGCGGCCCACGTGCCACGTCGCAACTGGCGCGCAGTACCTTCACGCCGGGCAGGTTCGTCGGGGAGAAACCATCGCAGGGCGTAAGCCCCTCAATCAAGGAGACCAGCGTGGCGTTGGCATCGAGATGGCGGGTCAACAACATGGCAAAAAACTTCGCGAAAAAGGGATGAGAACATCATCGCAGGTCTGGCGGCACATAAATCCAAACACGGGGCACTCCCGGACGAATAGGCATGAGACTCGGAGCAATCGCCATGGCCGCCTCCAGGCCCGGCGCGGAGAATGCGCCGCCTCTCCTGTGATTGCTTTTGCGAGGTTCTCCCCATGTACACCGCCATCGGTTATGCCGCCCAGTCGGCCACCACTCCCCTCGCCCCCATGTCATTCCAGCGCCGCAGCCCACGCGTGGATGACGTGGCCATCGAAATCCTCTACTGCGGTGTGTGCCACTCCGACATTCACCAAGCGCGCAACGAATGGGGCATCGCCGTGTACCCGCTGATGCCCGGCCACGAGATCGTCGGCAAGGTCACTGCCGTCGGCGCCAACGTCACCGCGCACAAAGTCGGTGACCTGGTGGGCGTGGGCTGCATGGTCGACTCGTGCCGCCACTGCGACGCGTGCAAATCGGACCTGGAGCAATACTGCCTCGAAGGTCCGACCATGACCTACGCCACCCCGGACCGCATCGACGGCAGCAACACCATGGGCGGCTACTCCGACAGCATCGTGGTCAGCGAACACTTCGTGGTGAAGATCCCGGCCAAGCTTGACCTGGCCAGTGCTGCGCCGATCCTGTGTGCCGGCGTGACCATGTACTCGCCAATCAAGCACTACGGCATCAAGGCCGGTGACAAGGTGGGCGTATTGGGCATGGGTGGCCTGGGCCATATGGGCATCAAGCTGGCCAAGGCGATTGGCGCTGAGGTGACCCTGTTCACCCGTTCCGCGAGCAAGGCCGAAGAAGGTCGCCGCCAAGGCGCCGACCATGTGATCGTGTCCACCGACGCCGAGCAGATGAAAGCCGCTGCCGGGCACTTCGATTTCCTGCTGGACACCATCCCGGTGCAGCACGACCTCAACCCCTACCTCGACGTGCTGCGCTTTGACGGCGTGCACATCCTGGTGGGCCTGATCGAGCCGGTCGACCCGCCGGTAAACGCCGCCAAGCTGATCCTGGGCCGCAAGGTGCTGGCCGGCTCGCTGATCGGTGGCATTGCCGAAACCCAGGAAGTCCTGGATTTCTGCGCCGAGCACGGCATCAGTTGCGACATCGAGATGCTCGACATCCGCCACATCAACGAAGCCTACAGCCGCATGATCGCCGGCGATGTGAAGTACCGCTTTGTCATCGACATGGCGACCCTGAAGGTCTGATCAGGCCTTCGCGCCCAACTCCGCTGACAGCCGCGCTGCGACCTGTTTGACCACAGGGATCAGCTCGGCCATTTTCTCCAGCGGCATGTAGGGCACGGTACTGGCGATGCTGATGCCGGCGACGATTCGCCGGCTGGCATCGCGCACCGGTGCCGCCACACAACGGATCGACGGTTCGTTGTCTTCCAGATCGAACGCATAGCCCCCCACCACGTATTCGTGCATGCGCTGCTCGAACTGCGCCCAGGACTGCTCCGGGTGCTGCGGCCATTGCTGGCTTTTGCCCGCGACCGGCTGGCTCACTTCGTACAGGCGCTGCCACTCCTGCAGCGTGTCATCCAACAGCAACGCCTTGCCGATCCCGGTACGAGCCAACGGCATGCGATGGCCGACCCGCGAGCGCATTTCCGGGCCGTTGCGACCGGGGTTCTTGTGCAGGTAAAGCACGTCGTCGTATTCGCGAATGGCCAGGTGGATGGTGTCGCCGGTCAGTGCCGACAGCTCGTCCAGGTACGGTATCGCCAGGGTCACCAGCGGCAATTCTTCACGCGCCTGGAAGCCCAATTCGATCAACTTGGGCCCCAGCAGGTAGCCGACCTGCGGCACCACGCGCAGGTAGCGCTCTTCCACCAGGCAACTGGCCAGGCGATGGGTGGTGCTGCGGGTAGTGCCGATGCGCTTGGCGATCTGTTTCAGATCCCGCGCACCAGCCGCCACCGCTTGCACCACGCCCAGGCCACGCAGCAGGGTTTGGGTGCCGGTGGGTGCGGCGTCTTTGGCGGAGGTGGGAGCGTTTTCCTGCATATCGGGCCTATGTGGTGGTACGAAAACTGGCGGCATTATGGCAAATGCTGAACCTGAGCACAGTGGAGATCAAAATGTGGGAGCGGGCTTGCTCGCGAAAGCGGAGTGTCAGTCAGCACATCTGTTTCTGATACACCGCATTCGCGAGCAAGCCCGCTCCCACATTTAGTCCTCACATGGCATGGCTTAGCGTTGCTTCATGCGGTCGATGATCACCGCCAGCAGCAGGATGGAGCCGCGGATAACGTACTGATAGAACGTGTCGATGTTTTTGAGGTTCATCGCATTCTCGATGATAGCCAGAATCAACACCCCGGCAATCACATGCCGGATCATGCCAATGCCACCACTCAACGACACCCCGCCCAACACGCATGCAGAGATCACCGTCAGCTCAAACCCCTGCCCGATCATCGGCTGGCCGGAGGTCATCCGCGACGCAAGGATCACCCCTGCCAACGCACCAATCAGCCCATGCACGGCAAAGATAATGATCTTGGTGCGGTCAACGTTCACCCCCGCCAGCAGCGCCGCTTCCTGGTTGCCGCCGATGGCCATGGTGTTGCGCCCATAGGTGGTGTAGTTCAACAACCAACCAAAGAACACAAAGCACAGCACGGTGATGATGATCGGCACTGGCACGCCCAGCAGTTGGCCGTTGCCGAACACGAAGAAGCTTTCGTCCATCACCCCCACCGCCTTGCCGTTGGAGAAGATGTAAGCCAGCCCACGCACGATTTGCATGGTCGCCAACGTCGCGATCAACGCGTTGATGCGCAGCTTGGCGATGACAATGCCGTTGATCAGCCCCACCACCAGGCCCATGGCCAAGGCTGCTGACACGCCGAGTACCACGCTGTCGGTGTCGCGAATCACGATGCCCGCCACCACACCGGCGCAGGCAATCACCGAGCCCACCGACAGGTCGAAATGCCCGGATGCCAGGCAGAACAACATGGTGCATGCGGCGATGCCCACGGTGGAAATCGCCAGGCCCAGGCCGCGCATGTTCAGCGGGGAGAGGAAGTTGTCGATGAACAGCGCGCTAAGCACAAAGATGCTCAGCGCCGCGAGCAGCATCACCCAATCATCGAGGAACTTGCGCTGGTTGAAACCCGGCCAGAAGCCCTTTGCAGTTTTTACCTGTGACATGCCTACACCCTCGAATACTTCAAGCCCGCGAACGCGGGAGAGCCAGTTGCAACAGCCGTGCTTCATCCGCCTGGTCGCGGCTGAGTTCGCCAGTCAGGGCGCCTTCGCTCATCACCAGGATGCGGTCGCTGATGCCCATCACTTCCATCAGGTCGCTGGACACTACGATGACCGCGATGCCGCTGGCGGCCAGGTTGTGGATGATCTGGTAGATCTCCGACTTGGCGCCGATATCGATACCGCGCGTGGGTTCGTCCAGCAGCAACACTTTCATCGGCATCGACAGCCAGCGGCCGAGAATGGCCTTCTGCTGGTTGCCGCCGGACAGGTACATGATTTTCTGCTCGGCGTTGGGCGTCTTGACCTTCATCGCCTTGATCTGCTGGTCGGCGTTGCCCTTTTCCCAGCCGTCGCGCAGCAGCCAACCGAAGGTGGAGTGCGCGCCACGGGCACTGATATTGATGTTCTCGGCCACGCTGGAGAGCGGGATGATGCCCTCCTTCTTGCGGTCCTCCGGGCATAGCAGCACGCCGGCGGCGATGGCGTCGCGGGGGGATTGCAAGTGCAGGGTTTCACCGCAGAGTTCCAGGCTGCCGGCGGTGCTGCGGATCAAACCGCTCAGCAACCGAAACAGCTCGGTACGCCCCGCGCCCACCAACCCGAACAGACCGAGAATCTCGCCTTTGTGCACCTCAAGGCTGACCGCTTCACGCAGACCCGGCCCGAGCAAACCCTCGACCTTAAGCGCCACCTCACCCTGCTCACGCGGCCGGTAGTCGTAGATATCCTGGATGTCACGGCCGACCATGCAGGTCACCAGTTGGTCGTGGGTCAGTGCCGCCATGTCATCAAAGGTGCGCACATAACGACCGTCCTTGAAGACGGTGACTGCGTTGCAGATGCGGAACACTTCCTCCATGCGGTGCGACACGTAGAGCACCACTTTGCCCTCGTCCCGCAGGCGCGTGATGATCGCCATCAAGCGGTCGATCTCGCGTGCAGAAAGACTGCTGGTGGGCTCGTCGAAAGCAATCACATGGGCGCCACGGGATAACGCCTTGGCGATTTCCACCAATTGGCGTTGGCCCAAAGACAGACGCCCGAGTTTTTCCTCTGGATCAATTTCATCGGCCAGGCCCTTGAGACACGCCAGCGCCTGCTTGCGTAGCTGGCGCCGATCCACCACGCCAAATCGCGACGGCAAATGCCCCAGGAACAAGTTCTCGGCGACCGTCATTTCCGGCACCAGGTGCAGCTCTTGATGGATCACCGCCACGCCACTGGCGATGCTGTCGGCAGCGCTCTTGAAGGCCATGGTCTGCTCACCGATCTGCAGCGAGCCGCTGCTGGGGATGTAGGCGCCGCCAAGGATTTTCAGCAACGTGGACTTGCCCGCGCCGTTCTCGCCCATCAACGCATGGACCTCGTGCGGCCGCGCTTCAAAGCTGATCTGCGCCAGGGCTTTCACCCCGGGAAATTCCTTGCCGATGCCGTTGAAGCGCAGGGCCGCGCCGCTCATTTCCACAGCCCGATTTTGCTCAACTCTTCCTTGAAGTTGGCGCGGGTGATCAGGGTCACGTTATCCAGCGCAGTGAACTTGGCGGGCTCGGTGCCTTTGGTGACCCACTCGAACATCGCGCTGGCGGTCTTGTAGCCTGACGCGTCAGGGCTGAGCAGCATGGAGCCGTAGAAGCCGGTGTCGGACTTCTTCAGTTCTTCGATAGCGTCGGTGCCGTTGATGCCCACGCCGATCACGTTGGCCGCCTTGAAGCCGGCACTTTCGGTGGCGCGCACGCCGCCCAGCACGGTGCTGTCATTCATGCCGCCGATGAGCAGGTTTTTCGCGGCGCGGGGCAATTTGACCAACGCCGAGTTGGTGGCGTCCATGCTGCCGGGCACGTCGAGGGTTTTCTGCGCGCTGAACAGGATGTGGTCAGCGGGCAAGCCAGCCGCCTTGAGGCCTTCGACTGAACCGTCGGTGCGTTTCTTGCCGGTTTCCAGCTCGTCGAAGGTATTGATCACGGCGTAGGTTTCATTCCAATCCCAGCCGCGTTTTTTTGCCTCGACGGCCATGGCCTCGCCTTGTTTCTGGCCGATCTTGTAGGCGTCCAGGCCTACGTAAGGCACGTCTTCCATGGGCTTGCCCTTGGCGTCGACGAAACGGTCGTCCACCGCCAGCACTTTCAAATTATTGAGCTTGGCCTTGGCCATGATGGCCGGGCCCAGGGACACATCCGGCGGGCAAATGACAAAGCCCTTGGCGCCGTTGGCGGCCAGGGTGTCGATGGCTGAAAGGGTCTTCTCGCCATCGGGCACGGCGATCTTGATTACGGTGAACCCTTGGTCCTTGCCGGCTTTTTCAGCGAAGGCCCATTCGGTCTGGAACCACGGTTCTTCGGCCTGCTTGACCAGGAAACCGATCTTCACTTCTTCGGCAGATACCACGCCGCTAAAGGCGAGCGCGAGCGCCAGCGCCCCTACAGTTTTCTTGAACATGAACCACCTCTTCTTGTTATTGGAAAAGTGTTAGTCGTGGTACATCACAGAACGCCCGCCATCGATCATCAGGCAGGTGGCATTGATAAAGGGCGCCTCGTCGGTGGCCAGGAACAGCGCGGTCATCGCCACCTCCACGGGCTGGCCGATGCGCTTGGGCGGGTGCAGGTCAAAGGCACGCTGGCGCTCGGCATGCGGGTCGGGAAACCCGTTCCAGTAATCGACGTTGAGCTGGGTTTCGATATAGCCCGGCGCAATGGCATTCACGCGGATGCCCTTGGGTGCGTATTCGATGCCGAGGGCGCGGGTGAGGCCGAGCAGGCCGTGCTTGGCGACAGGGTAAGGAAAGCAGCCAGGAATGATGTGGCTGGAATGGGTGGAGGCAATGTTGATGATGTTGCCGATGCCCTGCTCGATCATGTGCGGCAACACCGTGCGGCAGCCGAACCAGGCGCCGTCGAGGTCGATGGCGAAGCAACGGCGCCAGTCTTCGTCGGTCATTTCCAGCGGGTCGCGGAATACGTTGACCCCCGCACAATTGACCAGCACATCCACACGGCCGAAGCGTTCGATGGCCAGGTTGACCAGCGACTGCCATTGATCCTTGGAGGTGATATCCACGGCTTGCGCATGGACCTCGGCGCCGCGTTCGCGCCAGTGGGCGGCAACGTTCTGGACCTTTTCGCCCTGGATATCGGCAATCACCAACCGCGCCTGCTGGGCCTGGAAACACGCGACGATCGCCTCGCCAATGCCTTGGGCGGCGCCGGTGATGATCACCACTTTGCCTTTGAGCCGCTCTCCGTAGGTAGGCTCGGGCACGGCGGGGAGTGACAACGGTTGTGCCTGCATCGCTTCACCTGTTTTATTTTTGGTAGTGAGTGCTGATGCAGGGGACTATAAACCTATCTTTTGAAATATCTCAATATATAAATTTGCATCCCATATATTGAACAACGCACAAAAAAATGTGGGAGCGGGCTTGCTGGCGAATGCGGTGTGTCAGTCACCTGATAGGGCGACTGATCCACCGCATTCGCGAGCAAGCCCGCTCCCACATTTGAACTCAGTGTTTTCTAAAACCCAATCTCAGCCCAAGGCAAAGTCGCGTAGCGCGTCGCCTTCCATGCGGTAGCGCACCCACTCTTCCTGGGGTTGGGCACCGATGGATTTGTAGAAGGCAATTGCCGGTTCGTTCCAGTCCAGCACGCTCCATTCGAAGCGCCCGCAGCCGTTGTCGAAGGCAATCTTGGCCAGGTGGCGCAGCAACTTCTTGCCCGCCCCGCCGCCGCGTTGTTCCGGGTTGATGTACAGGTCTTCGAGGTACAGGCAGTTGCTGCCCAGCCAAGTGGAGTAGCTGAAAAAGAACACCGCAAAACCAATCGGCAAGCCATCGCGCAGGCAGATCAGGCCGTGGGCGGTAGCGCCTTCGCTGAATAGGCTGCGTTCGATGTCCACCACGCTGGCGATCACTTCATGCCGGGCTTTCTCGTACTCGGCAAGCTCGGTGATAAACGTCAGGATTTGCGCAGCATCGCTGGGCACGGCGGGGCGAATCTCGATGGTCATGGGCGAGCCTTGGCAATTTCAAAGCACACATACTAAGGGGCTTTCATGACTGATTGCAGCGCAATTTATACCGGCAGTGCCAACACCCCGAGCAGCCCTGCCGGTAAGTCCAGCTCAACAATGCGATACGGTCGTTGCGCCTCGCGTGACCACTCGCCCAGCGTTAGCCCGGCACACTTGAGCCGCGCTTCGCGCTCGCACCAGGCGCGGGTGAACAAACGGGCACGCTGCATCTGGTCCACGGCGCACAAGCGCGCCAACACCTGGGGGCCCAAATAGTCGCCCGCTACGCCGTGCCAGTCGAAGGTGTCCAGCACGGTCATCACATCAATGCCCACCGGGCCATGCAGATGCACCGCTGCCACCGAGAACTCGCCGTCGTGACTGATGGAAAGCCCGGCATGCTCGTGCCCTGGCACGCCGATGCGTGGCGCCTGGCCGGGCTCCGTAGCAAAGGTAATGCAACTCAGGGGCACATCGAGTACTTGCGCCAACGCCTCGTTCAACGCCTGCCGCACGCGCATGCGGGCCGTGTCGCGGTCGAGGCCCGGCGCATGCCGCACGCCTATCAGCAACACGCCGTTCTGCCAGCGCAGGGTTGTTTCTGGCCACATGAACACCTGCATCGGCGTCAGCCCCGCGCCGGCGCGGCCGGGCAACCGAGCCAACTGCTGGAGGCCGGAATACACTCGCCTTTCATCACCAACGTCAGCGGGCCAAGCCGCGCGCCGTTGCCGACTTCGGCGCTGTACAGCACGGCACTGCGCGGGCCCATGTAGACGCGCTCGCCGATCAGCACCTGGTCGATTTTCATCACGCGGTCCTCAAACAGATGCGTCTGAGGGCAGGCGCCCGCGTTCAATTCGCTGTGGTCGCCGATGGTCACGCAGTCGAATTCGGTGATGTCGGTGGTGTCCATGTACACGCCCCGGCCGATCTTGCAGCCCAGCCCCCGGAACGCCAACGGCAACCACGGTGTGCCGCGCAGGTAACTCATGAAATTGGGCGCAGCCATGCCTTCATACAGGCTGGTGATGCCCTCGGACAGCCACACAAACGGCGTCCACATCGCTTCGGAGCGTTTGCGGTAGCGCCCAATCGCCAGCCATTTCAGTGAAGCCACCAACAGGTAATTACCCAGGCTGTAGGCCAGGCCGATCAGCGCCAGGTAACCCAACACGGCGCCCCAACGCTGCGCTTCGGCGACGGGCATCAGGTCCATCATTACCGTGTAGCCCACGGCGATCACCGCCGCCTGCGCCAACCCACAGCGCCAGCGAGCCAGGGCTGAAGGCGGCGTCCACGCCGCCTGTTGCACAGTCGGTTGCGGCGTAGCTTGCAGGACGTGCGCAATAGCACCTACCCGCCGCTGCTGATAAATATCGCGCACGGTGATGTGGGCGAAACGCTCATCGGCACGCAGCGCCGACGCCAGCCGTGCCGCGAAGAATGAGTGACCGCCCAGGTCGACGAAGAAGTCGGCATCGCGACGAATCGGCTGGCCGGGGAAGAGTGTTTCCAGGGCGGCGAACAGTGCACTTTCCGAAGGGGTTTCCGGGGTGTCGGATTCCAGGTTCGCGCCGTGGGTGTTCATGGCCAACGGCCGCGCCTTGAGGGCTTTGCGGTCGATCTTGCCGGAGGTCAGGCGCGGCATGCTTTCGAGCAGCTCAAAGCGACCCGGCACCATGTACGCCGGCAACCGCGCCTGCAATGCCTTGCGCAACCGTGCGGGCAAGTCGTCCACAGGCAGGCCGCCCTCGGGCACCAGATAGGCGATCAATTGATCGATGCCGCCGTCGTTGCGCAGCAGCACCGCGACCGTGCCCACCCCTGGTTGTTGGGCGAGCAAGGCTTCGATTTCGCCCAACTCGACCCGAAAACCACGGATCTTCACCTGGTCATCGGCGCGCCCAAGGCACACCACTTGCCCGTCGGCATCAATGCGCGCCAAGTCACCGGTGCGATACAGGCGCTCATCGTAGTAGCCGGTAGACCAGGGGTTTTCGAGGAATTTTTCGCGGGTCAGGTCAGGCCTTCCCAAATACCCGTCGGCCAAGCCGGGACCGATGATGCACAGCTCGCCGGTCTGCCCGCGCGCCAGCAAGGTCGGCGTGGCACCGGCGGCCAGTTCGGCCTCGATCACCAGCAAACCGTAATTGGGCAGCGGTGTGCCAATCGTCACCGGTGCGCCCGGCTCCAAGCGCGCCAAACTCGCAGAAACGGTGGCTTCGGTGGGGCCATAGGTGTTGAAGATCTGTCGGCCGGGACGGCTCCAGCGTTCCACCAGCGACTCCGGGCACATCTCGCCGCCAAGGTTGATCAGGCGCAGGCTGGGCACGTCTTCACTGAACAATGCCAGCAGCGTTGGCACCGCGTGCAACACGCTGATGCGCTGCTGGGCGAGCAGGCGCGGCAGGGCTTCGGGGTCGCCGGTGATGTCCTTGGGGCCGATCCACAGGGTGGCGCCCACCAGGTAGGCGATCCAGATTTCCTCAAAGGACATGTCGAAGGCCACCGAGAAACCTTGGTAAACCCGGTCGCTGGCCTGGATGCCGAGGATCGCGTTTTCACTGCGCAGGAAGTGGCAGATGCTGCCTTGGGAAATCAGGATGCCCTTGGGTTTGCCGGTGGAGCCGGAGGTGTAGATGACGTAGGCCGGGTCTTCCGGCTGCGCATTGCTGCGGCGCAGCAACGGCGCCGCCAACGGTGCGAGCAATACCTCGGCGACCCAGGCGGTAAGACCCACGGCCTGCAAAGCGGGGGCGTTGCTTGCACTGCTCAAGACGCAAACCGCCTGGGCATCCTCCATGCAGATCTGCAGGCGCTCCAGCGGCGTGTCCTGGTCCAGCGGCAACCAGGCGGCGCCGGTCTTGGCGATGCCCGCCTGCATGACCAGCAGTTCCAACCCGCGCGGCATCCACAAGCCGACAATCTGGCCGGGCCCCACGCCCGCCTCGATCAAGCGCGAGGCGACGACGTTGGCTTGTCGATCCAGCTCGCCATAACTGAGCTGGCGCTCGCCATCGATCAGCGCCACCTGGTGCGGGTCACGACGCACCGTGGCCTCAAGCAAATCGGCCAACACCTCGTTACGCAACAATTCAGGCTGGATTGGACCGTACAACACCTCTGTCGGTCGGGCGATAACGGGGGCTTTCAGCAAGGTCACAGTAGTCATGGCGGCAGTGTTCGCTGTGTGGGGTCAATCCGGCCAAGTCGCCGATTTGTAATATTGCGTATCTCGCCGGTATCGCTCTCGATACATTGATAGGCGAACAAGGCCCTTGGGTTCTGGCTTAAACGCGACAGATACCCCACGACTTCAACTACGCATCAGGACTATCGCAAAGGCCAGCTGTACGGCGGTTGAACAAATTTGCTCGCCTTGACCGCTCGTCCGGCGGCACAGCGCACCGCGCGATTACTCCACCTGTGGCTAATGCTGAGACCACTAACACCACAACTAACCCGCGCCCCACCCGTGCTAAAAGCTGACGGCATAAATCCAACAACGGCCAGGTCCGCCCATGTCCACCGCTGCGATGCTTTCCCGAAAACACTTCGTGTTCTTTTGCCTGGCCAGCTTTCTGTTGTCCTTGTCTTATGGCTCGACGTTCTTGCTGTCGCTGTTGATCCACCTGCGCGGCGGCAATGAACACGACGCCGGCAGTGTGATTTCCATGGCGATGCTGAGCACCTTTGTCGCCGTGATGGTGTCCGGTCACCTGGCCGATTGGCTCGGCGCCGCTCGCTCGATTGCAATGCTTGGCCTTTTGCTGGCCGTGGCGTGCCTGGGCTTTGCGCTGACGCCAGGTTTTGGCCAGGGCTTGATGATGTTTGGCCTGGCCTTGGGGCTGGGTTGGGGCGTGTTCTATACCTTGGGGCCGATCATCGTGGCGATGCTGGTGGAGCCACAGTATCGGGCCAAGTACTTCGCATTGCTGTCGGGGAGCATGATGAGTGGCATCGGCGCCGGCCCTTTGCTGGGGCGTGCGGCGAATGCGCTGGGATTGCCCCTGACCACCGCGTTCTACATCGCCGCGTGCGCCAGCCTGATTGGGGTAGTGATGTTCTGGCGCTTGGGCGCCCATCTCAAGCAACAAGGTGCTGTACCGGCAGCGAAAATCTCGTGGGTTGCCGTGCGCCGGGTACTGTCGTCCAAAGCGGTGTTCGCGATCATCATGGTCGGCCTCGGCGGCTGCGTGTTCGGTGGGTTGTCGTCGTTCCAGACCAGCTATGCGGCGGCGCACAACCTGGACTATTCGTTGTTCTTCGCGGGGTTCCTGAGCGCCGCAATCACCAGCCGTTTGCTGATCGCCGGGTTCGTCGTCAAGCGTGATGCCTACAGCGCCGCGTGTGTGCTGTCGGGGCTGATGCTGGTGTCGGTGTTGATGTTTGGCTTCAGCGTGTCAGGCAGCTTCAGTTACCTGTTGGCGGCAGTCACTCTGGGCGTCGGCTATGGCCTGACGTATTCGGTGATCAACGGGTTGGTGGCGAATGAAGCACCGGCCGGCACCACGTCCCAGGCGCTATTGTTGTTCAGCCTGGCGTACTTTGTCGGGGTGTTCGGGTTTCCGTTGCTGGCGGGGCAGATCATTGTGGAATACGGCCTGCCGACGTTGCTGTTGAGTGTGGTGGCTGTAGCGCTGCTTAACTGGCTGATCACGGTGGCGCGATTGATTTGGCGCCGAGCATCGGCACACAAAATCTTACAGGTGAGCTAAGACCGTTCGTCGCCATCAAGGCACGAACGCAAAGTGCGGGCGGACCAATAGAGGGTAAGGACATTAATCCTATGGAGATACCCTCATGAAGCATTCCCAGTTTGCTGCCCTCGCCCTCACCGGCCTGCTGTCTGCGGTTTCCCTGAGTAGTGTGGCGGCCACCTCGTCCACCGGTCCCACCAACCCCTCCACTAGCGAAACCCAGAAATCCATGGGCACCGGCATGGAAACCAATGGCGGCGCGGTCGACAACAGCAACAGCGCCGACCCACACACCCAAGGCCAGGACACCGGGCGCCAGAGCCCGCCAGCGGTCGGCAACGGCAAGATGGGCCCTTCGGTGAATGAACCGAAGATCAATAAAGGCGACGACTCGAACCTGCCAGGCGCGCCAAAACAGCCTGCACCTTGACCTGATCAACGCACCGCCAACACCCGATCATTTCCCAGTGAAGAGGTACGCATGAACGTCGATAGAAACCTTGAAAAAGAAGTCCTCACCCGCCTGCTGCACGCCCATCCGAATGGCTTGGGCAAGGAGGTGCTGGATAACTACCGTGGCGAAAAAGTGGTGGCCAGTGTGCTGGCTTTTTTGCAGGACCGCGGATTTATCAAGGATGGGCATGTCACCACCGGCGATGACGGTGAGTACTCGCTGAATTTACCGATCAAGCTGACGGCGTCTGGGGTGGATGAGGCGCGTAAGTTGGAGTCTGAAACCAGCCAGTAGCCCTCACATTGGGCTAAATGTAGGAGCTGGCTTGCCTGCGATAGCGGTGGGTCAGTCAGTGTTTATTGACTGACGCGCCGCTATCGCAGGCAAGCCAGCTCCCACAGTTTGACCGAGTTTATTCAGTGAGTAAGGCGTCAACTTCTGCACTGCCGGGAGATGTTGCTGGCCCCCAACGCGTCACCGCCAACGCCGCAGCCGCATTCGCGCGGCGCGCTGCTTGAACCGGCGCAAGTCCCGCAGCCAACCCGGCTACAAACACTCCCGCATGGGCATCGCCCGCCCCATTGCTGTCGACGGCTTTCACCTTGAAGCCCAGCACGTGGTCGGCATTCACCCAGCAACCTTTCGGGCCATCACGCACCACCAGCAATGCATCCTCTGGCAAATGACGTTTCAACTCGCCCAGCGCATCCGCCAGCGTACGTGCACCGGTAAACGCCAAGGCTTCCGGACCATTGCTGGTCCAGATATCGATACGCGGCAGCAACGCCACCATCAGTGCCGATTCCGGCGCCTTGACCAGCGGCCCCGGGTCAAACACCACGTTGATCTCACGCGGCAACGCCACGACCCAGTCGAGCAATGCCTGTGCCTTGCCCTCCAGCAACAGGCTGTAGCCGCTGACATACACGTAGTCGCCAGGCTGCGGCGTCACGCGCGCCAAGTCGTCGGCGCTCAAGTCACCTTCGGCACCGATATGGGAAATGAACGTGCGCTCGGTGGTGGCCTCAGTCAGCGACACGCATAAGCCCGTGTCTTTGTCGGTGCTGGCCGGCAGGGCCATCTCCACGCCCTCGGCCTGCATTGCGGCGCGGGCCAGGTCGCCGAAGCGGCCATTGCCATGGCGACCGAGGTACACCACCGGCAAGCCATTGCGCCGCGCCGCTGCCATGACGTTGAAGCCACCGCCGGCTTCGAAACTGGCGGATTGCGCCAGCACGTCACCGCCGGTTGCGGGCAAGGTGTCGAGGGCCATGACCAGGTCAACGATGACTTGGCCGGTGTGCAGCAATCTAGACATTGTGACTCTCTACCAAAGCCGGGCGACGATCAGCTGCGCCACCCAGTACTGCATAAATGCCGCCGGCCACCAAGAAGGTGACGATCCAGCCCAGGCCGTTGTGGCCCAACCAAGAGTCGGACAATGGCCCGGCGAACCAAATGTTTTCGGCGGTGGTGCCGATGGTGGTGAAGCTGAAACCCAGCACAATCGCCACGGCCCAGGCGCCGAATGCACGCCATTCCACACCGCCGCGATACCAGTAGGCGCTGCTTGGGCTGACGTCCAGCAGGTCCTTGGGGCTGTAGTAGTGACGGTGGATCAGGTCGACCACGAAGATGCCGACCCACGCCGTGATCGGCACCGCCAGCAGCGAGATAAAGGTGATGAACGGGCCGTAGAAACTATCGGCGATCAGCATGAAATAGATGGAGCCGGCGAAGATCGCCACGATGTCGACAATCACCGCATGCACGCGCTTGACCTTAAGACCGAGGGTCAAGGTGGTGAGGCCGGCGGAGTACACCGAGAGGTTGTTCGACAGCAACAGCCCGCCAAACGCGGTGATCAGGTACGGCACCGCCATCCAGGTCGGCAGCATGTCGCGGATCGCGATGATCGGGTCAGTGGCCGAGGCCAAGTCGTTATTGCCGACCGAGAGCAAGCCGCCAAGGGTGATCAACAGCACCAGGGGAATGCCCGCACCGAACGCGGCAGAGGCCACCAGGCGCACGGCCTTGACGCTGCGGTGCTGGTAGCGCGACATGTCGGCACCGGCGTTCGCCCAACCGATACCGGTACCGGCGGCCATGGTACCGACGCCGATGATCATTGCGCTCAGCGGTGCCGGGGTCGCATTGAATACGGCGCTCCAGTCGATGGTGGCGCAGAGGAAGCCGCCCACCAGGATGTTCAAGGCGCCAAATACATAAGTGGCCCACTTCTGAATGACCAGCAATGTCGCATGACCAAGGCCGGAGACCGACAGGGTCAACAGCACGAAAATCGCGATGAAGATGAGCGTGAGGATGGGTGCACTTTTCGCCTCGACTGGAGAACCGAACAGGATCGAACACAACGACAGCAACACGAAGGCGGCGGTGGTGGTGTTGACGGTTTCCCAGCCCAGGCGGGACATCAGCGACACCAGCGTCGGCCCGATATTGCCGCGCACGCCGAAGATGGCGCGGGACAGGGTCAGGCTCGGCGCGCGGCCACGACGGCCGGCAATGGAGATGATGCCCACCACCGCGAAAGAACCGGCGGCGCCAAGGATCGCCACGATGACCGCCTGCCAGATGGCCAGGCCGCGGAACGCGACGAGCGTTGCGCCCAGTGGCAAGCCGAGGATGCTGATATTGGCCGCGAACCATACCCAGAACAGTTGCAGCGGGTGGCCGTTGCACTCGGCTTCCGGGACCGGCTCGATGCCGCGTGTTTCCAATTGCCCGGCGCCTTGGCCGGAAGAGGTACTGCTCATGAGAGGGTGCTCCTGATGCCTGTATTGTTGTGGTTGTGGCAACTTTCTGTGGTGTTTAGCGCAACGCGAGCAAACCGTTGACCAACGGCTGCAAATCCAAACCATTGACGGCCTTGACCTGTTCGATCATCGCCTCCGGCCAACAGTGCATCCCAAGACACGCCCCCAACATCGCGCCGAGAATCGCGGCGATGGTGTCGGTGTCGCCACCCAGGCTGGCGGCCAGGCACAGGGCCTCGAATGCATTCATGTCACCCACGGCCACTTGCTGGGCCAGGGCAAACGACACCACCACCGACTCCTGGGACGCCACGGAAGTGCCGATCAATTCGTATAACAGGTCGGCGAACAGCGCTTTGTCTTCGCTGCCCACGCTCAAGGTGCGCGCCCAACTGATACGGGTGGAAATACGCCCGCCCGCGACCCAATGGCCATGGCCTTCAGCCTGCTGGGCGATCTGGGTGCCGATATTCAATGCTTCACCGAGGTCCACACCGTTGATACCCGCCGAGACCACCGCCGCCACCGCCGCCGCGCTGGAGATGCCCAAGGTGGTGTTATGGGTCACCTGGCACGCCTGGATCACCGCCTGGATAAACTGCGTTGGGTCGCTGACATCGGCGGCAATCCCCACGGGCGTGATGCGCATGGCCGCGCCGTTGGTGGTGCCGTAGCGACCGGACTCTTCCGGGGTGTGCCCGGCGAGGATCATGTCGATCGCGCGCTTGGTCGAAGGGCCCAGCAAGTCTTGGGAGCCCTTGGCACGCATCACCGCTTCCCAGTCGATCAGGCGCTGGGCGAGCACGGTGGGTTCGATGCTGCCTTGGCCTTCGACCAATAACTCACCGACCAGGATCGCTTGCTCGGTGTCATCGGTAATGGAACCGGCTGGCATGTTCGGGGCGATGGGCTGGTGCGCATCGGCATCTTCCAACGCAGTGATCGCACCGAAGCGCGCGCGTACTTGCTCACGACTCAGGGACTGGGTGGGCATGCCCAGGGCATCGCCCAACGCCAGGCCGTAGAAGGCGCCGAGGGCGCGAGTGTGCGAGGTCATTTCGAATTTCCAAACTGGAGGTGCAGGCGAAAGTGCAGAGGGTCGAGCAGGCTTTCGACGTGTTCCATGAACCGCTCACGGCGGTCGTAGGTCGTGCGCGAGGCCTTGAGGAACACCGTGCCCGTCGGACGACCGAGCAGTTCGGCGTCGTCATCGGTAAGCGGCTCGGCGCCGATCCACTGGTCACCTTCGGCGCCAACGTAACCGTAGGCCGCCAGGGTGATGGTCAGGGAATTATCGATCAGGCCGACCTGAGGCAGGCTTTCCAGGCCACCCGAAGCGGGCATGAGCGAACGCTCCAAAGACACGGCAGTACCATCGGGAGTACGCCGGCGACGGTCAAGGGCAATAAATTGGTCACTGCCGAAACGGCTGAGCAGGTCCGGGCGGGTTACCGCCTCCAGGCGCAGGATATCGGTGTTCACCAAGGCGCCAGTATCGGCCAGGGCTTGCGCCCAGCCGCTGCGTTGGTCGAGCACCATGCCGTCAAAGGTGACAATGGAGCCGACGCCGCTTTGGGTGGCGATGTAATTGCGCCGTTTGAGCTCAGCCAGGGCTTCGCGCAGGGTGCCGCGGCTGACCGCAAACTCTTCGGCCAACTGATGCTCGCCGGGCAAGAGGAAACCGTCGACCATCACCCCACCCTCGATACGGCGGATAAGCTCGTCGACGACGCGTTTTTTCTTATCAAATCGGACATGTCTAATCATGTACAAATTGATAACCGAAAGCCCCGCTGTGCAGCAAGCGAATTATGTCAGAGGAATGAAAAAACCGGCCTCAGGGCTCCAGGCCAATACGGAAAAACTCCCCGCCGCTCCAGACCCCAAGCCAGTTCTGACCGTTGATCGGACGGCTCACCGCCAGTTCAACCAATTGGTAGAACACGTTGCGGTGTACAAGGGCTTCGAGGTTGGTGCGCACCCGCAGGTAGGGTGACGGCTCTTGGGTAATGGGGTCGATCACTACGCGCAATGGGTGTTCCATGCCCGCTTCAATCGGCTCATCGACGTTGGTGGTGAAGCGCAGCAATTGGCTTTCGCCCTGCCCTTCCACCTCAAGGGTCACGGCGACAAAGGGCGCATCATCGACGGTGATGCCGACCTTTTCCACGGGCGTGACCAGAAAGTACTCATCGCCATCGCGGCGGATGATGTTGGAGAACAACTTGACCATCGGCTTACGCCCGATCGGCGTGCCCTGGTAGAACCAGGTGCCATCACGGGCGATACGCATGTCGATGTTGCCGCAGAAATCCGGGTTCCACATGTGCACCGGCGCCGGCCCCTTGCCCTTGGGCAGTTGGGCCAACAGATCATTGGCCTTGGCGGAATCGGTCATGGGGTTCTCCTCGGGATTTATTGGTCACTCATGCCCAGCAGGCTGCGCGCGTACTGCGCAAGGGGACGAGCGATCAGGTCTTGTGGCTTGTTGTCGTGGAACGTCAGTAAACCGCCACGGCTGCGAATGCGCACAGTATCGATCAAATACTGGGTGCTGGTCTCGATCAACATGACCTGGATCACGCCACTGTCGAGGCCGAGTCGGTCGAGGGCCTCCTGATCGGACCACTCGTCGGCGTTGCCGATGCGGTCATCCGCTGCCGCGAAACGGCAATACAGCAAATAGTGGGCACCCGCGCCACGCGCTTCGGCCATCGCCTGCTCCAGGCCTTCGGCCTGACGGGCGCGACGCACCATGGGAAAGTATTCGACAAAGCCGTTGAAGGCCTCTTCAGCCACCACGTTTGGACGCGGATAGGCGCTGCCTGGCGGCACGAATGCGCCTTGAGCGATAAAGATAAACGAGTCCGGCTGCACGCGAACCGAGTTGCTGCGACGCGTATCGCTGTGGTCCAGCAGCCCGGCGTCACTCATCTGATAACGAGTGCCTTCGGCCATATCGCTGACGGTCATGCAACCACTCAGCGCCAATGACGCCAGCAACAAAACCAGACTACGCATCCTATTCCTCCAGAAGCCGGTGACGGAAAACCGGCGAATGGGCGTGAGATGCAGAAACCGCGCCATTCAGGAGAGGCACCTGTCCAAATGTAGGCGTTTTAGCCGCCGATGATCTTCATGATGGTAGCGCCACCCGAAAACGCGACTTCCTGTTTGTCGCCCAAGGCTTTCATCAACAGACCTTGCAGGGCAGGCAATGCCTGGTGGCGCGGCAGGTCCAGCAAGTCACCGACATAATGACGATTGCTCGACGACAAGCATCCATGCAACCAACCCGTGGAAGACAAGCGCAGCCGCGAACAGGTACGGCAGAACGGTACGCTCTCGTTAGCGATCACCCCGAAGTAGCCTTTGCCCGGCACTTCGTAGCGCACCGCCGTCGCGTCCACAGGAGCGTTGGCTTGCAGGTACTCGTGGTGTTCGCCGATCAGGCTGAGTAGCTGCTGCAGGCTGACAAATTGCTGCAGGAACGCGTTGGAGTCCTTGGCCAGGTGCCCCATGCGCATCAACTCGATAAACCGCAATTCGTAGCCGCGCTCCAGGCAGTAATCCAGCAACGGCATTACCTGGTCCAGGTTCTGGCCGCGCAGTGGCACCATATTGACCTTGATCTTGATCCCGGCAGCGCGGGCCTGGTCCATGCCGTCGAGCACGGTGGCCAAGTCGCCGCCACGGGCGATGCTGCGGAAGGCGTCGGCGTCCAGGGTGTCGAGGGAAACGTTGATGCGTTTGATCCCGGCATCCACCAGCAACGGCAACTTGCGTGCAAGCAGTTGGCCGTTGGTGGTCAGGCTGATATCACTGAGCCCCATCTGCCCAACGGCGCCCATGAAGGCTTCCAGTTTGGGGCTGACCAGCGGCTCACCGCCGGTGATACGCAGGCGCTCGATACCGGCCGCCTCAATCAGATAGGCCACACCACGGGCCATGGCCTCGGCCGAGAGTTCGTCCTGGGCAGCCACCAGCCGCTTGCCGTTGGGCACGCAGTAGGTACACGCATAATTGCAGGCTGAGGTCAGGCTGATCCGCAAATTGCGAAAACGCCTGCCTTGACGATCAACGATCATGGATCACTCCGGCAGAAGATGTTACGGGCGCGCTAAAAGCTGACTGAAAAATCAGCTTTTAGCAAGCGTCCTTGCCTGAGTATATTCCTGGGGTACTGCGCGTGGCAGTAAATCCTCAGGTGGCAGGGATCTCCGCAGCCGGTGGCTCGCCGCTGTGTTTACGCTTGTTGCCCATGCGTACACCGATGTCCATCAGGAACTGGAAGAAACCTTCCTGATCTTCCAGCACGTTGCTCCAGAACGGCGAGTGGTACAGCGCCACCGCGCCGTGCACCAACGCCCAGGCAGCGCAGTAGTGAAAATATGGCGGTACGTCTTCCAGCTTGCCTTCGCTGATACGGCCCTTGATCAACAGGGTCAGGCGTTCGAAGTTCGAGGCACGGATCTTGTGCAGCTCTTCGACCATTTCCGGCACCTGATGGCCCTTGACCACTTTTTCTTCCAGGCGGTCAAACAGGCGGTACCGCTGCGGGTCACGCATGCGGAATTCGAAATAGGCGCGCGACAGCGCTTCCTTGTCCTTGTCGACATCGGCCGAATGCAGCAGCTCGTTCAAATCGCGCTCATAGTCGAGCATCAGGCGCAGGTAGATCTCAGCCTTGGACTTGAAGTGCTTGTAGATGGTGCCTTTGCCGATACCCACGGCATCCGCGATCATCTCGACGGTGACGCTGTCTTCACCTTGTTCGAGGAACAGCTTGAGCGCGGTGTCGAGAATTTCCTGCTCACGGCGGCGAAACTCACGGACCTTACGGGGTTCTTTGTGCATGAGGAAGAGATCTGCAGAGGTGAATAGGGGGCGGGTTGCGCAGGGCCACGGATACGTGGCGATACGATTTACCCGATGCGAGGGATTATCCAGACTGAACGGTCGCCGAGCAACGCCTATGTGAACATTCTGCGCACCCTCCTAACCCTGCGCCAACGAATAGACGCCGATCAGTCAGAAATAATACGCAACAACTACCGTCGTACACCTGCGTAATGAGAACTCAAGCGAAGCGCGTGTATTCCAAATCTGTTTAAAAAACGAACAGTCGCGACTGGACTGAATCGGATACTGATCAATACTTGAACTGTCGGCGTGACATCTCCCCCAAGTGACGCGCCGACCTGGGTACCGAAGGACTGTGTGCCCTTGTTTTACTCCTAATGGTCTTAGCCCGGATTCACCCCCCAGAACCCGGGTTTTTTTTGCCTAGGATTTGACGTGCGCCAATGGGAACAAGCGTTTGAAGTTCTCAGTCGTCTTCTCGGCAAAACGCTCGGCGGACTCGCCGCGCAGCATCGCCAGGTAATCTGCCACGTCGCGGACGTATTCCGGCAGGTTGGGCTTGCCCCGGTGCGGGATCGGCGCCAGATACGGCGAGTCGGTTTCCACCAGCAGTCGGTCGGCCGGCACCTGGCGCGCCACGTCGCGCAAAGCGTCGGCATTGCGGAAAGTGACGATGCCCGACAGCGAGATGTAGAAACCCAGGTCCAGGGCCGCCTTGGCCATCTCCCAGTCTTCGGTAAAGCAGTGCAGCACGCCGGCCTGGGGCAGCGCGGCTTCGCGCAGCAGGGCCAGGGTATCGGCGCGGGCGCCACGGGTGTGGACGATCACCGGTTTGCCAGTTTGCTGGGCGGCTTGCAGGTGCAAGCGAAAGGAAGCTTGCTGCAACTCGGCGGCTTCGGGTTCGTAGTGGTAGTCCAGGCCAGTTTCGCCAATCGCCACCACCCGCGGGTGGTTGAGTTCACCCAGCAACCAATCTAGCGCAGGCGCTTCGCCGGGCTTGAGGTCCAACGGATGGATACCCACCGAGCAGTCCACATCGGCATAACGCTCGGCCAGGGCTTTGACGTCGGCGGCGTTTTCAGCGCTGACACCGATGCACAGGAAGTGCCCTACCCCACGCTGGCGAGCGGCTTCGAGGGCCGCGTCGAGGGAGCCGCCGTGCTGGGAGAGGTCGAGGCGATCAAGGTGGCAATGGGAATCTACGAGCATAGGAATCTACGACTTAAATCACGGAAAGTGTCTGGCCCACGATACACCCGCAGGCCTCGGAAATTAACGACGGCCGAGCAGGCCAACCCACTGCACCAGCAGCGCTTCGAGCAGCAGCACACGGTTGAGGTTGGCTTTGCCTAGCACCTTCTGGCGCTGGGCGAGGATCCAGTCCTGAATATTGAGCACCTTGTCCTGGGCGCTTTTCTGCGCAAGGTATTGCACCACCTTGCGCATGTCCGGCAGGCCCAGGCCGCTTTCATCCTGGGTCAACTGGTAACGCAAGATCAGGCTGGACCAGTCACAGAACCAGTCGAACAGCAGCAGCAGCGGAATATCCTTCCAGGCGCTTTCGGCCAGTTGCGTGGCAGACAGTTCTTGCTTGAGCAGTTTCTTCACGCCATCCACCACTAGCGCACGTTGCTCGCGCACGCCCTGGGCTTGCAGCTTTACCGCAGCCAAGGGTGAGCCGGCGGCCAGGGTCAATAACTCAACCCGTTCTTCTGCGCTGCAATCCGGTAATGCCTGCCCCAACCACGCAAGGCTCATGGCCTCGCTCGGCAACGGGCATGCCTGCTGTACGCAGCGACTGCGGATGGTTGGCAGCAGACGGCTGGACTGGTGGCTCACCAACAACAACACCGTATCGCCCGAAGGTTCTTCCAGGCTTTTGAGCAAGGCGTTGGCGGCGTTGATGTTCATTGCCTCTACCGGCTCGATCAACACCACCTTGCGCCCGCCCATCTGCGCGGTCTGCACCACGAAGCTGACCAGATCACGCACTTGGTCGACCTTGATCGCCTTGTCGGCTTCCTCAGGCTCCAGCAGGTAGTTATCCGGGTGACTGCCCGCCTTGAGCAGCAGACAGGATTTGCACTCGCCGCAGGCTTCCAGATTGACCGGGCGCTGGCACAGCAGGCTGGCCATCAGGCGCTCGGCGAGATCACGCTTACCGATCCCTATCGGCCCATGCAGCAAGTAGGCATGGGCGTGCTGGGCACGGCCGGCCAGTTGCTGCCAGAGGCTGTCCTGCCACGGGTAGGCTTCAGCCACGGGCGCGCTCCAACAGTGTCGGCAACAGGGCATCGATAGCCTGTTGCACCTGAGCGAGCGGCTGGGCAGCGTCCAGCAAGTGATAACGCGCAGGTTCAGCATTAGCACGCTTGAGGAACGCGGTACGTACCGCATCGAAGAAGGCCTGACCTTCCAACTCAAAACGATCCAGGCGGCCACGCGCGCTGGCACGGGCCAGCCCGACCTCTACCGGCAGGTCGAACACCAGGGTGAGATCGGGGCGCAAATCGCCTTGGACGAACGTTTCCAGCGTGGCAATGCGCTCCAGGGACAAACCCCGGCCACCGCCCTGATAGGCGTAGGTGGAGTCGGTGAAACGGTCACAAATCACCACGGCACCACGGGCCAGGGCCGGGCGAATCACTTCGGCCAAGTGCTGGGCACGCGCGGCGAACACCAGCAGCAGCTCGGTATCGGGGTTCATCTGTTCTTCACCCGGAGCCAGCAACACTTCACGAATGCGCTCGGCCAGTGGCGTACCACCGGGCTCACGGGTCAACACCACCTCGATGCCCTCGGCGCGCAAACGCTCGGCGAGGTAATCGCGGTTGGTGCTTTTGCCGGCGCCTTCGGGGCCTTCCAGGGTAATAAACAAGCCAGTCACAGGCAGTCCTTAGTCAGAGTCATTGCGGGCTTTGTGGCGCGACAGTGTCGGGCGCAGGTGTGGCCGGCGTTTCAGCAGGTGCCTCGGTCGATGGCGCCGGATCTTCCGCCGGTTTTACCACCGGAGCGGGACTGGAGCGGTAGTCAGCACGACGCTTGAGCTGGAACTCACGCACGGCGGCGTTATGCGCATCCAGGTCATCGGAGAAAATATGGCTGCCATCGCCACGGGCGACGAAATACAAGCTGCTGCCCGGCACCGGGTTGAGCGCCGCGTGGATCGCCTCGCGGCCGACCATGGCAATCGGTGTCGGCGGCAAACCGGAAATCATATAGGTGTTATAGGGGTTGGCTTCCTTGAGGTGAGCGCGGGTCAACTTGCCGTTGTAGCGCTCTCCCAGGCCGTAGATCACCGTGGGGTCGGTCTGCAACAGCATGCCGACTTTCAGGCGACGCACAAACACCCCGGCAATTTGCCCGCGTTCCTCAGGTACACCGGTCTCCTTCTCCACCAGGGACGCCATGATCAGCGCTTGATAAGGGTCGGTGTACGGCGCATCGGCGGCACGCTTGCTCCACTCCTGGGCGAGTACGTCGTCCAGGCGGTTATAGGCTTTTTTCAGGAATTCGACGTCGGTCATTCCACGTACGAAACGGTAGGTATCCGGGAAGAAGCGACCTTCGGGGAACACACCGGGGTGGCCGAGCTTGTCCATTACCTCGCTGTCGCTGAGGCCGGAAAGGGTTTGCACGATCTTTTCATGCTTGGCCAGCGCCGAGCGAACCTGGCGGAAATTCCAGCCCTCCACCAACGTCAGGCTGTACTGCACCACTTCACCGCGCTGCCATAGGCCGATCAAACCTTGTGCGGTCATGCCGGGCGTCATGCGGTATTCGCCGCTGTGCAGCGGTTGGCCGTCGAGGTTGAAGCGCCAATACAGGCGCAGCCAGAAGGCGCCATCGAGCACGCCGTCGGCTTCCAGGCGATTGAAGGTGCCGGTAGGCGTCGCCCCTGCCGGTACATCGAGCAATTGCTCCTGGGTCAGGTTCAAGGGCTGCTTCAAGGCAGAGTCGAACTTCCAGGCCGAATAGCCCAACAGCAAAGCCGCCGAGAACAGACCGATCAGCAGCAGTACAACCAGTTTTCGTATCAACTCAAATATCCAATAGCGCGCGAACAATGCCCTGCAGTTTACGGGTGAGCGGCCCAACCGACCAGCTCATCGCAGCGCAAGCGCGCACCGGCCAAATGCCATAAACGCTGTTGCAGACAAACACTTCGTCGGCCTGCTGTAACTGCTCGATACTGATGTCGGCCACAGCCACCGGGATGCCCAGTGCCTGCGCCTGGGCCAGAATCTCGGCGCGCATCACCCCGGCAACGCCGCAACGATTCAGATCGGCGGTTAGTAACAAGCCATTACGCACCAGGAACAGATTGCTGAATACACCTTCGATCACTCGGCCAGATATATCCTGCATCAAGCCTTCAGCATGCTCGGCATCCTGCCACTCGGCGCGGGCGATCACTTGCTCCAGGCGGTTAAGGTGCTTGAGGCCCGCCAACAAGGGCTGCTCGGCTAAACGAGTCGCACACGGGAACAGGCGGATGCCATCGGTTCCGTGGGTGTGGGGATAGGTTGCGGGCGGGCTGCCCTGCAAGATACGGCGCACCGGCGCGCCAGGGTTGATGCCATAACCCCGCAGGCTGTCGCCGCGAGTGAGGATCAACTTGAGAACACCGTCGCCGAGGGCTAAGGCGTAGGCCAGCACTTCGCTGCGGATCAACCCGTGATCGGCAGCCAAGGCGAGGCGCCTGCAACCCTCATCAAGGCGCTGCAGGTGGCGGTCGAGCAACACAGGCTGCCCGGCCTTGACGGCGATGGTTTCGAATAGCCCATCGCCATACGCCAGGCCGCGATCTTTCAGGGGCACGTTGTCCGCTGGCTGACCGTCGACCCAGCTTTCCATCACTCGGCGAACCGGCGGAACACCAGGGAACCGTTGGTGCCGCCAAAACCGAACGAGTTGGACAACACTACGTCGATCGGCATCTGCTGCGCTTCGTGCGGCACGAAGTTCAGGTCGCAACCTTCGTCCGGCTCATCCAGGTTGATGGTCGGCGGAGCGACCTGATCCTTGATGGCCATCACGCTGAAGATCGCCTCGACCGCGCCAGCCGCACCCAACAGGTGACCGGTCATGGACTTGGTGGAGCTGACCGCCAACTTGTAAGCGTGCTCGCCGAACACCGACTTGATAGCTTCGGCTTCCGCTAGGTCGCCAGTTGGGGTCGAAGTGCCATGGGCGTTGATGTATTGCACCTGGTCCGCATTGACCTTCGCATCGCGCAGGGCGTTGGTGATGCAACGCGCGGCGCCGGCACCGTCGGACGGTGGTGAGGTCATGTGGTAAGCGTCACCGCTCATGCCGAAGCCGATCAGCTCGGCGTAAATGGTGGCACCACGCGCCTTGGCGTGTTCCAACTCTTCCAGCACCAGGGCACCGGCGCCGTCGGACAACACGAAACCGTCACGGCCCTTGTCCCACGGACGGCTGGCACGGGTCGGCTCGTCGTTGCGGGTGGACAGTGCACGGGACGCGCCGAAGCCGCCCATGCCAAGACCGCAAGCAGCCATCTCGGCGCCGCCGGCGATCATTACGTCGGCTTCGTCATAGGCAATGTTGCGCGCGGCCATGCCGATGCAATGCGTGCCGGTGGTGCACGCAGTGGCGATGGCGTAGTTAGGCCCCTGCGCCCCCAGGTGGATCGACAGGAAACCGGAAATCATATTGATGATCGAGCCCGGCACGAAGAACGGTGAGATTCGACGGGGGCCAGTATCGTGCAGGATGCGGCTGGTTTCTTCGATATTGGTCAAGCCACCAATACCCGAACCCATGGCCACGCCGATCCGTTCACGGTTGGCGTCGGTGACTTCCAGGCCGGCGTTACGCACTGCCTGAAAACCGGCTGCCAGGCCGTATTGAATGAACAGGTCGAGTTTGCGGGACTCTTTAATCGAGAGGTATTCCTCGACATTGAAACCCTTTACCGAGCCGCCAAAACGGGTGGAATAGGCAGAAAGGTCCGTGTGTTCGATCAGACCAATACCACTGCGGCCAGCCAGAATGCCCTGCCAACTGCTCGGCACATCCGTACCCAGTGGCGACAACATACCCATACCGGTGACTACGACGCGTCTACGCGACACAGCACTCTCCTTTTTCTAATGACGACACTTTGCTATAGAGCTAAAGAAAAAACCGCACGCTGTAACAGCAGTGCGGTTTTTCCCAACAGCAAGCGACGACTAAAAACTATTACGCCTGGTGGGCAGTAACGTAGTCGATAGCAGCTTGAACGGTAGTGATTTTTTCAGCTTCTTCGTCCGGGATTTCGGTCTCGAATTCCTCTTCCAGAGCCATCACCAGCTCAACGGTGTCAAGGGAATCGGCACCCAGGTCTTCTACGAAGGAAGCAGTGTTGACCACTTCTTCTTCTTTAACGCCCAGTTGCTCGGCGACGATTTTCTTGACGCGCTCTTCGATGGTGCTCATACCTTGTTTAACTCCTAATGGACAAATTCAGGCAGCTGGCCAGTGGGTAAGTGTATAGAAAGCCTTTTCAGCTTTTCAACTGAAAGCTTCACCACGTACCCGGTCGACCACCCGCCTATAAATTAAGTTGCAGCTTTATAACGGATTTTAGACAGCTCGTATGACATTTTTTTGAAGCGATCCGTCACAATTTAACTCATGTACATCCCGCCGTTCACCGGGATTGTAGCCCCAGTCACGTATGCCGCACCGTCGGATGCCAGGAAAGAGACCACATTCGCGATCTCTTGAGCCTGGCCCAGACGGCCCAGCGGAATCTGCGTCAGCAAGGCTTCACGCTGTGCTTCCGGCAGTTCGCGGGTCATATCGGTATCGATGAACCCTGGGGCCACCGAGTTGACCGTAATCGACCGCGAGCCGACTTCACGCGCCAGTGCACGGCTGAAACCTTCCAGGCCGGCCTTGGCGGAGGCGTAGTTTACTTGGCCTGCGTTGCCCATGGCACCCACTACGGAGCCAATATTGATAATTCGGCCCCAACGCGCCTTGGTCATGCCGCGCAAAACGCCCTTGGACAGGCGAAACAGACTGTTCAAGTTGGTATCGACCACGTCGTACCACTCGTCGTCTTTCATACGCATCATCAGGTTGTCGCGGGTGATGCCGGCGTTGTTCACCAGAATAGCCGGCGCGCCGAACTGTGCAGTGATCTCGGCCAGTACGGCAGCCACGGACTCGTCGCTGGTGACGTTCAGCTCAAGGCCGGTGCCTTGCACGCCGTTTTCCTTCAGGGTCGCGGCGATACGCTCGGCGCCCGAGGCAGAAGTGGCGGTGCCGATGACAACGGCGCCCTGACGGCCCAGCTCCAGGGCGATCGCCTGGCCAATGCCACGGCTTGCGCCGGTAACCAGTGCAACTTTACCTTGCAGACTCATGCAGGCTTCTCCTAATTCTTCAAGCCAATGCTGCGCGAGCGGCAGCGAAGGCATCCGGGGTATTGAGGTTAGCGGTCGACACACCGTCGGCGCAGCGCTTGTTCAAACCGGCCAGGACTTTGCCCGGACCGCACTCGACCAGCTCGGTGGCGCCATTGGCGGCCAGGGTCTGGACCGACTCAACCCAACGTACGGGCTTGTAGAGCTGTTCCAGCAAGTCACCCTTGAGGGTTTCGAGGTCGGCGGCCACGGCCGCGCTGACGTTCTGCACCAGCGGAATCTGCGGCGCCTGCCAGTTGATGGCGGCGATGGATTCGGCAAAACGCTCGGCCGCCGGGCGCATCAGCTCGCAGTGAGACGGCACGCTTACCGGCAGCGGCAGCGCGCGCTTGGCACCACGGGCCTTGCAGCCTTCGATGGCGCGCTCAACCGCAGCCTTGGCGCCAGCGATTACCACCTGGCCAGGGGAGTTGAAGTTCACTGCGCTGACCACTTCACCTTGTGCCGCTTCGGCACAGGCTTCGATCACGACGGCGTCGTCCAGGCCCAGGATCGCAGCCATGCCGCCCTGACCAGCCGGAACGGCTTCTTGCATCAGCTGGCCACGACGTTCAACCAGCTTGACCGCTTCAGCCAGGGTCAGGCTACCCGCTGCAACCAGCGCACTGTATTCACCCAGGCTGTGACCGGCCACGAATGCCGGGCGCGCGCCGCCTTCCGCCAGCCACAAACGCCACAGGGCGATCGAAGCGGTCAGGATGGCCGGCTGAGTTTTGTCGGTTTGATTGAGCTGCTCTTCCGGCCCTTGCTGGGTCAACGCCCACAGGTCGTAACCCAAGGCATCGGAAGCTTCCTTGAAGGTGTCCAGGATCAGCGGGTATTGCGCGCCCAGCTCGGCCAGCATGCCGAGGGACTGCGAACCCTGCCCTGGAAAGACGAATGCGAGGGATGTAGACATGTAACAAGCCCCTAATGATCTGGTCGTCGGATATGGGCACCCCTACGGTGGGAGCACCCGAAACTGACAGATTGGATGGTCAATTGAACTGGCCGGTCACATTTAAGCATTTCCGGGCCGATTCGCCTAAGGCAACAGGTCCTCTAGACGGCCGTGCAAGCGTTGCGGCAGGTTTTCCTGAATCTCGATCAGGGCCCGCGCAATCGCGCTTTGAAAGCCTTCCACGCCCGCCGAACCATGGCTTTTCACCACGATGCCTTGCAGGCCGAGAAAACTCGCACCGTTGTGCCGCGCCGGCGCCAGGTCAGCCTGCAGGCGGCGCATCAACGGCAACGCCAAGGCCCCCACGATGCGTGAAACCAGGTTGCGCTTGAACAACGCCTCGATACGCGTAGCGATCATGGTCGCCAGGCCTTCACTGGATTTGAGCAGGATATTGCCGACAAACCCATCGCACACCACCACATCCGCTTCGCCACGGTACAGACCGTCACCCTCGACAAAACCGATGTAGTTCAAGCCACGCGCACCTTGCAACAACGTGGCGGCGAGCTTGACCTGCTGGTTGCCCTTGATGTCCTCGGTGCCGATATTCAGCAAGGCAACACGCGGCCGGGCCACGCCCAACGCCTCGGCAGCCACCGAGCCCATCACGGCAAACTGCAGCAGGTGCTCGGCACTGCAATCAACGTTTGCCCCCAGGTCCAACAGCTGGCAATAGCCTTGCTGCGTCGGGATCGCCGCCACCATTGCAGGCCGATCAATGCCAGGCAACGTCTTGAGCACATGCCGCGACAAAGCCATCAGCGCCCCGGTATTGCCAGCACTGACACAGGCTTGCACCTTGCCATCACGCAGCAACTCAAGCGCCACCCGCATCGAAGAGTCAGGCTTGCCACGCAGGGCAGCCGCCGGTTTTTCATCCATGGTGATGGTTTCGCTGGCTGGCGTAATCGTCAGGCGCGCGCGATCCACCGCCGGATGGCTGGCAATCAGTTCTTCAAGTAAGGAGGGTTGACCGACAAGGGTCAGGTGCAGCGAGGGTGTGGCAGACAGGCTGGCAATGCAGGCCTGAACAATGCTGCGGGGACCGAAGTCCCCGCCCATTGCGTCTATCGCGATGACTAGAGCAGACAAGTGATTACTCGTCAGCGCCCTTGTCGATCACTTTACGGCCACGGTATACGCCTTCTGGCGATACGTGGTGACGCAGGTGAATTTCACCGGTGGTTTTTTCTACCGACAGAGTGCTTGCCGTCAGGGCATCGTGCGAACGACGCATGTCACGGGCAGAGCGGGATTTTTTGTTCTGCTGAACAGCCATAATTGATTAACTCCTAAACGTTTGGGTCACGCTTTAACTGCGCCAATACACTGAACGGGTTGGACCGCGTTACCTCGTCCTCGCTCGGTTCGGGCTCGTCATCGAGACCCGCCGGCTGCTGGCATTCTTCCGGATGATGAGCAGGCACAATGGGCAAGGCGAGCAGAAGCTCCTCCTCGATCAGTGCATGCAGATCCAAAGGATCTTCGCCCAGTTCCAGCACGTCATAACCTTTCGGCAACGACTGGGTATTCGCACCCTCCTTCACCACAGCATAACTGCACTCGCTGTGGATCGGCAGGGTGACCAGCTCAAGACAACGCTGGCAAACCATTTTGACCTCGGTGTCGATAAAGCTGTGGATTACCACAGATTTACGTTCATCTCGTTCAAAAACGAATTTGGCCTGCACCGTACCGACAGTGTCGGAAAGCGGGTCGCAGAGTCTCTCCAAATCGGCCAGCAGCAACTCACCTTGAAGGGAAGTGCCACGATCAGCCAATTTGCGCGGGTCAACGTGAGGTGGAATCGGGTCATTCAACATAGGCGCAGCATTATAGGGATGCACCCAGCCATGTCAAAGGAAATTCAGCCCTGTGCGTCAGCCGGTCACGCAGCTAGAATCCCCGGCTGCCTTGAGGAGACGCCCATGCTGCCTTTATTACTCGCATCCAGCTCGGTTTATCGCCGGGAATTGCTGAGCCGCCTGCATCTGCCATTCACTTGCAGCTCGCCGGACATCGACGAAAGCCATCACGCATATGAGTCCGCCGTGGAGCTGGTCAAGCGCCTGGCTGAACAGAAAGCCCGCGCCCTTGCAGCCAGCCATCCAGGGCATTTGATCATCGGCTCCGATCAGGTGGCGGCACTCGACGGAAAAATCATCGGCAAGCCGCACACCTTTGAAAACGCCCGCGATCAACTCCTGGCCGCCAGCGGCAAGCGGGTCAGCTTCCTGACTGGGCTGGCATTACTGAACACCGAGACCGGCCACTGCCAGGTCGATTGCGTGCCGTTTACCGTACACATGCGTGAGCTGGATGTGGAGCGGATCGAACGCTATCTGAAGATTGAGCAACCCTATGACTGCGCGGGCAGCTTCAAGGCAGAAGGATTGGGTGTGAGCTTGTTCCAGAACACGGAGGGGCCGGATGCGACGAGCCTTGTAGGTTTGCCGCTGATTCGCCTGGTAGACATGTTGCTGAGTGAAGGCGTGCAAATCCCTTGAACCCTGCACAAAACCAATGTGGGAGCGGGCTTGCTCGCGAATGCGGTGAATCAGTCGGCATATCGATGACTGACACTCCGCCTTCGCGAGCAAGCCCGCTCCCACATTTGAATCTACACAAGGCTCAGAATCTTAGCGCAGGCTCGGGCCTTGGAAGCCCATATACAGCGCCAACTTCTCCGCCACGCTGGCGCCCAGCTTCTTGGAGAACCGATCAAACGGCGATTCCTGCACGGTGAAATCCACCAGCTCTTTCTCGCCAACCACATCCCGCGCAACCGAACTGGCACTGCCCAGGCCGTCGATCAAGCCTAGCGGCAACGCCTGCTCGCCCGACCACACCAACCCGGAGAACAGCTCCGGATGTTCCTTGTCCTTCAGGCGATCGCCACGCCCCTGTTTCACACTGGCGATGAACTGACGATGCGTGGTGTCGAGCACGCCCTGCCAAAACTCGGTTTCATCAGCCTTTTGCGGCTGGAACGGATCAAGGAAGGATTTATGCTCGCCCGAAGTGTAGGTGCGGCGCTCTACGCCGAGCTTCTCCATGGTGCCGACAAACCCGTAACCGGCGGCCGTCACGCCAATGGAGCCCACCAGGCTGGCCTTGTCGGCATAGATCTGATCAGCCGCGCTGGCAATGTAATAAGCTCCGGAGGCACCAAGATCGGAAATCACCGCATAAAGCTTGGTATCCGGGTGCAAGCCGCGTAGACGGCGAATCTCGTCATACACATATCCCGACTGCACCGGGCTACCGCCCGGACTGTTGATACGCAGGATCACGCCTTTGACCTTGGGATCTTCAAACGCAGTCCGCAGGCTGCTGACGATATTGTCGGCGCTGGCGGACTCCTTGTCGGCGATCACCCCGCGCACCTCGATCAGCGCGGTGTAACTGGCACCGCGAGTTGCGTTCTTTTCCATGTCCATCAGCGGACTGAACAGCGCCAGCATTGCGATCAGCCACACAAAGGTCAGCAGTTTGAAGAAAATCCCCCAACGCCGCGCACGGCGCTGCTCCTGGACACTGGCCAGCAGGGTCTTCTCCAACAGCTTCCAGCTTTTGTCATCGCCGCTTTCAGCCTTTTCGGGCGCCTTCCATTCGTCACTCATGCCATTAACCCCAGCAAAGACTTATCGGGCCCGGCTGAGCCAGGCCTGCAATTCGGAAAAATGATCAATCGTCAGCCGCGGCTCGTATTGTTGCAGGGCCTCGGCAGACTGGGCGCCATAGCTGACCGCCACACTGTCCATGCCAGCATTGCGCGCCATCATCAGGTCGAAGGAGGCATCGCCCACCATCAACGCCTGGCGCGACGACACACCGCAGTGGGCCATGATCTGTTCGAGCATCAGAGGATGGGGTTTGCTGGCGGTTTCATCGGCAGCACGGGTGATATCGAAAAAATCTTCCCAACCGTGAGCCTTGAGCACCCGATCCAGGCCGCGACGGGCCTTACCGGTAGCGACCGCCAGGTGATAACCCTCGGCACGAAAGGCATTCAGAGACTGCACCACACCCTCAAATAGCGGCGAAGGCTCAGCCTCCAGGGCGATGTAGTGATCGGCGTAGTGCTCGCGAAACGCAACCAAATCAGCATCGCTGATCTCTGGATACAAGGTGCGAATCGCCTCAGGCAAGCCCAGGCCGATGATGCCCTTGACCGCGTGATCCGTGCACAGCGCGTAACCCGAACGGGTCGACGCCGCATGCATCGACTCGACAATTCGGCCAATGGAGTTGGCCAGCGTTCCGTCCCAATCGAAAATCAGCAGTTTGTAATCAAGGTGCGACACTCAAACGCTCCACGGTCTTGGCCCACATCTCATCGACCGGGGCCTGCAGCTTCAATTCGCCACCATCGGGCAACGGCACGGTCAGCATGTAGGCGTGCAGGAACAAGCGCTTGCCGCCCAGATCGCGGATCTCCTTGGAGAAATCCTCGTCGCCGTATTTGGTATCACCGGCAATGCAGTGGCCCGCGTGCAGGGTATGCACACGGATCTGATGGGTACGCCCGGTCACCGGCTTGGCCTCGACCATGGTGGCAAAGTCGCCGAAGCGGCGCAGCACTTTGAACAGGGTCAGCGCTTCCTTACCCTCCTCGTCCACTTCCACCATGCGTTCGCCGGAGCGCAGGTTGCTCTTCTGCAGAGGCGCACGCACGCTCTTGATGGAACTGGCCCAGTTGCCGCGCACCAGCGCCATGTAGCGCTTGTCCACACCGTCGCCACGCAGGGCGGTGTGCAGGTGACGCAACATGCTGCGCTTTTTGGCGATCATCAGCAGGCCGGAAGTGTCGCGGTCCAGGCGATGGACCAGCTCCAGCTCCTTGGCATCCGGACGCAACTGACGAAAGGCTTCGATCACGCCGAAGTTCAGGCCACTGCCGCCGTGAACCGCAATGCCGCACGGCTTGTTGATCACGATCAGCTTGTTGTCTTCGAAGACAATCGAGGCTTCCAGGCGCTGCAACAAGCCTTGAGCCAATGGCACAGGCTCGTCACGTTCTGGCACGCGAACCGGCGGCACACGGACGATATCGCCCGCCTGCAACTTGTACTCGGGCTTGATCCGGCCCTTGTTCACCCGCACTTCACCTTTACGCAAGATGCGGTAAATCAAGGTCTTGGGCACACCTTTGAGCCTGGCCAGGAGAAAATTGTCGATGCGTTGGCCGGCATATTCCGGCGAGACCTCGAGCAGCTGGACGCTGGGGGTCTGGGGGGCGGTAGTCGTCATGCCGGCGATGATAACAATTTTTATGGAATTGAAGCACTTAATCATTGCTGCTATAGTCGCGAACGCCGCCAAAAGCGGCCTGGCCAGAGGACATGCGGCAAACTGCCGGCCCTGACCATCGCAATTCATCAGGACGCGAGGCCGTCCTACGGGGCTTTCGCCACCTTGGAAGGCTCAGGATTGTAACGAGCGCAGGTGACATGAGGCCTGAAGCGAGTGCAGAAAGCAGAGTGAATACTCGCGTTTTGCGCCGATATTTACGGCCAGTTCACAAAGTGCAGTCAGTCTTGAGCCAGACCATGGCGAATGCTTCGGAAACAACGCCTGTTAAGAGCTGAGTGAGAGCGCAGTCGCCCACACCTAGTCTTGTTTAGCCATGAGCGTGGACTCCCCATTGGAGAACACGGTAAATGCCAACCCGCTGCGGATTCTGCGCGCGGCAGCACCCGAATTATCAGGGATACGTGTAGGGTGGAGATGCACAACCGTCGGACCGTGTAGCACTAGGCTTATATTTAGACGCTTCAT
>NZ_NKIG01000101.1:0-726 GCF_002255865.1 Pseudomonas sp. PGPPP1
GCGCGCCCTTTTTACGGGTAATCCTGACTAAAGTACTAGGTCTTATAGTTGACTTAAATACTCGGGAATCGCATACTTGCCCACATTCTGAAACACCTTGGTAATTGTCCATGAGACTGACTACAAAAGGCCGATACGCGGTGACCGCCATGCTTGACCTGGCCTTGCACGCGCAAACTGGGCCGGTGTCCCTGGCCGATATCTCCGAGCGCCAAGGCATTTCCCTGTCCTACCTCGAGCAACTGTTCGCCAAATTGCGCCGTAGCAACCTGGTGTCCAGTGTGCGTGGGCCAGGCGGTGGCTATCAGTTGTCCCGCGACATGCAGGGTATCCAGGTGGCCCAGGTGATCGATGCGGTCAACGAATCCGTCGACGCCACCAAATGCCAGGGCCTGGGTGATTGCCATGCCGGTGACACCTGCCTGACGCACCACTTATGGTGCGACCTGAGCTTGCAGATCCATGAGTTTTTGAGTGGTATCAGCTTGGCCGATCTTGTGACTCGCCGTGAGGTGCAAGAAGTAGCCCAGCGTCAGGACCAGCGCCGTTGCAACACCAAGGCGCCGCGTCTGGACAAGATTGAAGCGTCCGCCGTCGAGTGACAGCCGAAGAGCTAACGGCACGCCAGCCAGCCTGATTTAGGAGAAAGTCCATGAAATTGCCGATTTACCTTGATTACTCAGCGACCACCCCGGTTGATCCGCGTGTCGCGCAAAAGATGAGCGA
>NZ_NKIG01000055.1:0-12029 GCF_002255865.1 Pseudomonas sp. PGPPP1
ACAAAGAGACCGTCACCGCTAACCTGCGTGCAAGTCGCCCTGGCATCCGCTTCAACCCGGAATATGCCGAAATGGGTCTGCGTAGCCAGGTTTCCGGCTCCATCGACCTGCCCCTCGAAGAACTGATTGATCGCAAGATCTACCGCTTCGTCGGCCACGCTGCCGCCTACGCCTACCTGGCCATGAAAGACGCCATCGCCGACTCCGGCCTGAGCGAAGATCAGGTGTCGAACATACGCACCGGCCTGATCGCAGGTTCCGGCGGCGCATCGACCCTGAACCAGATGGAAGCGTTGGACATCCTGCGCGAAAAAGGCGTGAAACGCGTTGGCCCGTACCGTGTAACGCGGACCATGGGCAGCACCGTTTCGGCCTGCCTGGCCACGCCATTTGCAATCAAGGGCGTGAACTACTCGATCTCCTCGGCTTGCGCCACCAGTGCCCACTGCATCGGTACTGCGGTTGAGCAGATCCAGCTGGGCAAGCAGGACATCGTCTTCGCCGGCGGCGGTGAAGAAGAGCATTGGAGCCAGTCGTTCCTGTTCGACGCCATGGGCGCGCTGTCTACCCAGTACAACGAAAGCCCGGAAAAGGCCTCCCGCGCCTACGACGCCAAGCGTGACGGTTTCGTCATCGCCGGCGGTGGCGGCATGGTGGTGGTCGAGGAGCTGGAGCACGCTCTGGCCCGTGGCGCCAAGATCTACGCGGAAATCGTTGGCTACGGCGCGACTTCCGACGGCTACGACATGGTTGCGCCAAGCGGTGAAGGCGCCATCCGCTGCATGCAGATGGCAATGTCCACCGTTGATACCCCAATCGACTACCTGAACACCCACGGCACTTCGACTCCGGTCGGCGACGCCAAGGAAATGGAAGGTGTGCGTGCGGTATTCGGCGATAAAGCCCCGGCCATCAGCTCCACCAAGAGCCTGTCGGGTCACTCCCTGGGCGCCGCTGGCGTTCACGAAGCGATCTACTGCCTGCTGATGATGGAAGGCAACTTCATCGCCGGCTCGGCCAACATCGATGAGCTGGACCCAGCAGTTGCTGACATGCCGATCCAGCTCAAGACCGTTGAAAACGCCAAGATCGACACCGTGATGAGCAATAGCTTCGGCTTCGGTGGCACCAACGCCACCCTGGTGCTGAAACGCTGGCAGGGTAAGTAAGACCTGTAGCTTGATTGCATGAAAAAGCCCCGACTGGTTCGGGGCTTTTTTATGGGCGGGTGGATTTGAGACCGAGCCGCCTTCATCGCAGGCAAGCCAGCTCCCACATTTGGAATGCATTCCCCTGTGGGAGCTGGCTTGCCTGCGATAGGGCCGCTTTGGTTCTGAGCCCTACACCGAAAACCGCGCCACCATGGTGTTCAACCCTACAGCCAACCGCGACAACTCCTGGCTCGCCGCACTGGTCTGGTTCGCCCCGGTAGACGTCTGGTGCGCCAGGTCGCGAATATTCATCAAGTTGCGATCCACCTCCCGCGCCACCGCCGCCTGCTGCTCCGACGCACTGGCAATCACCAAATTGCGCTCATTGATCAGGGTGAACGCCGACGCAATCGCCTCCAGTGCGGTACCCGCCGACTTGGCAATATCCAGCGTCGCGTGGGCCCGCGTATTGCTCTGCTGCATGGAACTGACCGCCTGATCGGTACCCTGCTGAATCCCGCTGATCATCAGCTCGATTTCCTGGGTCGACTGCTGCGTGCGATGAGCCAGTGCCCGCACTTCATCAGCCACCACCGCAAAACCGCGCCCGGCATCCCCAGCCCGCGCCGCCTCGATGGCAGCGTTCAGCGCCAACAGGTTGGTCTGTTCGGCAATCGAACGGATCACATCCAGCACTTTACTGATGCCATAAACCTTCTGCGCCAAGTCCTCGACCTGGTTCGCGTTGGCCGTCACATCCGAGGCCAGCGCTTCAATCGACACCACCGTCTGCTGCACCTGTTCACGCCCCTGCTGGGCGATACGGTCGGACTCACGGGAGGCTTGGGAGGTGGCCACGGCATTGCTAGCCACTTCTTCCACCGCCGCCGTCATCTGGTTGACCGCCGTAGCCGCCTGCTCGATTTCCTGATTCTGCTGATACAGGCCGCGTGTCGCATCCTCGGTCACGCAACTGAGTTCTTCAGAGGCGGAGGCAAGTTGGTTCGAAGACTCGGCAATCTGGCGGATAGTGCCCCGCAGGTTCTCCTGCATGCCCTTGAGCGCCTGCTGCAGGCGTGCTGGCTCATCCTTGCCAGTGACGCTGATCTCACCTGTCAAATCGCCACTGGCCACGCCCTGGGCGACTTTCAATGACTGAGCCAGCGGCAGCACGATGCTGCGCGTCAGCCACACGGCCAGGCCGATGGTGATCAGTGCCGTGAGCACGATCATGCCCACTACCCAACTGCGCGATTGGCTGAATACGCTCTGCGCCAGGCTGGCTGCTTGGTTGGCGTTGGCTTTATTGAGGTTGACCAGGTCGTGCAAGGTAACGGCCATCTCGTCGGCAAGCTGGTTCATCTCGCCGTTGACCACCTTGATCGCGTCGTCCAACTGATTGGCCTTGGAAAACCCCATGACCTGTTCCTGACGCTGCAGGTATTGCTGCTCCTGGACCTTGAACCGGTCGAACAGTGTGCGCTCCTCGGGCAGCACGATCAGCGCCTCATACAGGCTCTGTGCATGGTGCAGGCCACTTTTGAGGTCGCCGAGCTTCTGCTCATTCTGCGCCAGCGCCTGGGGATCGCGGTTGAGCAGAAGGCGCAACGTCAGCGCACGCACCCGCAGCAGGTCCTGGCTCATTTCCCCCACCGCCATCACGCTGGGCAGCCAGTTGTTCTCAACCTGGTCTGACTGCTGGCGCATATTCGCCATCTGCAGCAGGGCAAAACCGCCCAGGGCGAACACCATCAACGCCAGCACGCCAAACCCCAACCCAGCGCGAGGGGCGATGTTCAAACTTCTGATACTCATGCCTTGGCTCCTTCCAAATGCGCTGCATCCGATTGCAGCTGGCTCTTGAAAGGTATCGGCCCGTTGGCTTTTTTGCGTAAGACGAAAACGCGATATCAACGTGCGCAACAATCGCGCCGACATTGATTGCACAAAACACGGAACACCCCAGTGCCAGCATGCTCTATAACTGCATGACACTTCATCCTGCCACCTCGTGAGGTTTGCCATGCCTGTTACCGTCAATACCCTGAACCACGACAACTTTCGCCACAGCGTGAATATCAACAACCACGAGCTCTTCACCGACTTGCCCAAGAGCCTGGGCGGCGACGACTCGGCGCCCTCCCCCCATGATTACTTCGACGCGGCGCTGGCCTCCTGCAAGGCGCTGACCGTCAAGCTCTATGCCCAGAAGAAGGACATTCCTCTCACCGGCGTGACCGTGGAAGTCACTCACGACAGCACCGAGGAGCAAAAGGGCAAGTACAGGCTCAACGTCAAGCTGACCCTCAAGGGCGTGCTCACCGACGAACAACGCGATGAACTGCACCGCGTGGCAGATCGCTGCCCAGTACACAAGCTGATGACTACCGCCGAGGTCACCATCGAGACAAAACTCTCGGAAGGCGCCTTCAGCCAATAGCGCCAACCTCCCGTCGAGCGGGTTATGCTCAGCGGCATCCAACCCGCTCAGACAGGGATGCACCATGACCACCCTCACCGTGATCCGCCCTCGCCCCGAAGACGTCGAAGGCCAACCGATCCTGCGCCCACTGCCCTCGCGGGAATGTCGCAGCGTTGGGCCATTTGTGTTTTTCGACCACATGCTGCTCACCCGCTACGCGCCAGGCAGCGGCATGAATATTCGCCAGCACCCGCATATCGGGCTCTCGACCCTCACCTACCTGTTCGAAGGCACGCTGCAACACAAAGACAGCCTGGGCTCGGATCAGGTCGTACACGCCGGTGACGTCAGCTGGATGACCGCCGGCAGCGCGATAGCCCATGTCGAACGCACACCGGATGCCGTCAAGGCCGCAGGTTTCAGCCTGCACGGCCTGCAAGTGTGGCTGGCCTCGCCGAAAGATCACGAAACCGGGCCCGGCCATTACAGCCATCACCCGGCCGCAAGCCTGCCGATCAGTGACAACCTGGGCGTGCAGATCCGCTTGATTGCCGGCAATGGCTTCTGCCTCAAATCGCCTGTGCCCGTGCTATCGCCCACGCTGTACGCCGACGTACTCATGCAGACGGCCACGACCCTGCTGATCCCGGATGAACATGAGGAACGGGCGGTGTATGTGCTGGAAGGTGAAGCGCAGTTGGACGGAGAATCGCTGGAGGTGCACAGCCTGGTGGTATTGCCGGCGGATCAGGAGATGGCGCTGTTTGCCGAGACGGATTGCCACCTGGTGGTGTTTGGCGGGGCGCCGTTGGATGGGCCACGGCGGATCAATTGGAATTTCGTGGCGAGTGACCCTGCCATGATCGAGCGGGCACGGCAGCGCTGGGCGGCTGGGGATTGGCCGACGGTGCCGGGAGAGTCAGAGAGAATTGAGTTGCCGGTGAGATAGCATTCGCGAGCAAGCCCGCTCCCACATTCGAATGTATTCACACATCAAAATGTGGGAGCTGGCTTGCCTGCGATAGGGCCAGAACAGGTGCTGGAGACCTAGCCCCCGAACACTTCATCCAACAGATCATGCATCGACTTGAACGCCCGCTTGGCCGTCTTCGCGTCATACATCATCTTGCCCGGCACGTTCGCATGCGGGTCAGTAAAGGAATGCACCGCACCGCCGTAGCTCAGCAATTGCCAATCCACACCGGCCGCGTTCATTTCGTCTTCGAACGCCGGCAACTGGGCTTTCGGTACCAATGGGTCGGAAGCACCGTGCAGCACCAGCACCGAACCCTTGACGTTTTTCGCGCCTGCCGGGTTCTGGGTGTCGATCGTGCCGTGGAACGATACGGCCGCCTTCAATGGCGCACCGGTGCGCGCCAGCTCCAGCGAGCAGAAGCCGCCAAAGCAGAAACCAAAGGTCGCCAGCTTCGAGGTATCCACCTCGGCCTGGCCCTGCAGCTGTTCAAAGGCAGCCTGCAGGCGCTTGAGCAGCTCGGGGTTGTCATTCTTCAACGGCATCATCGCCGCACCGGCTTCATCGCCATTCGACGGACGCACGGCTTGCCCGTACAGGTCGGCGATCAGCACCACGTAGCCTTTACTGGCCACGCTCTTGGCGATTTCCTCGGCACCCGCACTCACACCCATCCAGTTCGGCGCCATCAGCAGGCCCGGCAATGCACCCTTGTGGCTGGCATCGAACGCCAGGCGGCTTTCATAGGACTGGCCATCAATCTGATAGACCACGGAACGCACAGTGACTTGGCTCATCATTTACTCCAGTTGAGGTGCTCTAGAACAAAAAAACCCGCCGAAGCGGGTTTTTCTACAACAGTGTCAGACTGACAGTTCAACCAACAGCTTGTTGAGACGGCGCACGTAGGCGGCCGGATCTTTCAGGCTGTCACCCGCGGCCAGGGCCGCTTGGTCGAAGAGGATGTGCGACAAGTCGCCGAACCGCTCTTCACTCTGTTCGCCATCGAGCTTCTCGATCAGCGGGTGAGCCGGGTTGAACTCGAAGATCGGCTTGGAATCCGGAACCTTCTGACCGCTGGCTTCAAGGATCTGACGCATTTGCATGCCCAGGTCCTGCTCGCCAATGGCCAGGATCGCCGGGGAATCGGTCAGGCGGTGCGATACACGCACTTCGCTGACAGCCTCGCCCAGGGACGCCTTGATCCGCTCAACCAGGCCTTCTTTGGACTTGGCGACTTCTTCGGCTTCTTTCTTCTCTTCTTCGGAGTCCAGGTTACCCAGGTCCAAGTCGCCACGGGCGACGTCGACGAAGGACTTGCCGTCGAATTCGTTGAGGTAGCTCATCAGCCACTCATCGATACGATCAGTCAGCAGCAGCACTTCGATGCCTTTCTTGCGGAAGACTTCCAGGTGCGGGCTGTTCTTGACCTGCGCGTAGGTTTCACCGGTCAGGTAGTAGATCTTGTCCTGACCTTCCTTGGCGCGTGCCAGGTATTCGGCCAGGGACACAACCTGCTCGCCGTCATCACCTTGAGTCGAGGCAAAACGCAGCAGGCCGGCGATTTTTTCCTTGTTGGCGAAATCTTCGGCTGGGCCTTCTTTCATGACCTGGCCGAAGTTTTTCCAGAAGCCCTTGTATTGCTCAGGCTCGTTCTTCGCCAGTTTTTCCAGCATGTCGAGGACGCGCTTGGTCAGCGCCGACTTCATGGAATCGATGATCGGGTCTTTTTGCAGAATTTCCCGCGACACGTTCAGCGACAGGTCGTTAGAGTCCACTACACCTTTGATGAAGCGCAGGTACAGCGGCAGGAACGACTCCGCCTGGTCCATCACGAACACACGCTGTACGTAGAGCTTGAGGCCTTTCGGCGCTTCACGCTGGTACAGGTCGAACGGAGCACGGGCAGGTACGTAGAGCAGCGAGCTGTATTCCAGCTTGCCTTCGACCTTGTTGTGGCTCCAGCTCAGCGGGTTCTCGTAGTCGTGCGCGATGTGCTTGTAGAACTCTTGGTATTCCTCGTCTTTCACTTCGGTACGAGGACGGGTCCACAAGGCGCTGGCACGGTTGACCACTTCCCATTCCTGGGCTGGGGCCTCTTCGCCTTCTGCAGCAGCCTGCTCTTTCGGCAACTCGATCGGCAGTGCGATGTGGTCGGAGTACTTCTTGATGATGTTGCGCAGGCGCCAACCATCAGCGAACTCGTCTTCACCGTCTTTGAGGTGCAGCACGATGCGAGTACCACGGTCAGCCTTTTCGATGGTGGCGATTTCAAATTCGCCCTCACCTTTGGAGGACCAGTGCACGCCTTCGCCGGCGGCGAGGCCAGCACGACGGCTGAATACTTCAACCTTGTCGGCAACGATAAAGGCCGAGTAGAAGCCCACGCCAAATTGGCCGATCAGGTGCGAATCTTTTTTCTGGTCGCCCGACAGATTCTTCATGAAATCAGCGGTGCCGGATTTGGCGATGGTACCCAAATGGGTAATCGCATCTTCACGGCTCATGCCGATACCGTTGTCTTCGAGAGTGACGGTCTTGGCGTCTTTGTCGAAGCTCACACGGATTTTCAGTTCGGCGCCACCTTCCAGCAATTCAGGCTTGGACAGGGCTTCGAAACGTAATTTGTCGACAGCGTCAGAGGCGTTCGAGATCAATTCGCGAAGGAAAATTTCCTTGTTGGAATACAGCGAATGGATCATGAGGTGCAGCAGTTGCTTCACCTCGGTCTGGAAGCCCAGGGTTTCCTTTTGAGTTTCCACACTCATGGTCATCAAACTCCAATTGGATGGCAGTGGCCGCTCCCTTGAGGGTTAGCGGCGGGTTGTCATCAAAGTTGGGGGCTAAGACTAGGATTTCAAGGGCGGCCTGATTCCTCGATCTTGAAATGCGCGCGGGCCGTGGCAATCGGCTCGGCCGAGGTGCTTTGCCAAGCGGTGATTGCCACATTGGCCACCCGTCGTCCCTGACGCCACACCTGGCATTTGGCGTAGGTGTCGCGAAACTGGCCGGCACGCAGGTAATCCAGGGAGAAGTCGATGATTTTAGGCAACCCCGGCGCGCCCGTGAACACCAGCAAATGCAGTGCAGCCGAGAGCTCCATGAAGCCGGCGATCACCCCGCCATGCAGCGCCGGCAATATAGGGTTACCAATATTGTCCTTGCTGGCCGGCAGGCGAAACAGCAATTCATCCCCCTGCCGCGTGCATTCGATGCCGATCAGTCTGGCGTAGGGGATCAAATCCAGCAGTGCGTCGTAATTGCCGCGCTCATGGGCCTGCTCCAAGCGGGTCTTGAATCGATGCGTCATGCCTGCTCTCCCTTGATCGTGCTACCCAATCCTTGCGTACCTTTGAGCCGCTTGCCCATGCGCATGAACGTGCCCACCACATGAGCGATGGGTTGTTGTGGGTCATCCTGATAGGCAAAGCCGCGAGTGAAAATCACGTCGGTGGTCACCCGATAGCATTGGGCAAAGCCATACACGGGCTTGTGCGGTTCGGCTGGGTGCATGTAGTCGATGCGCAGGTCGAGCGTTGGGCACACCTCGAATTCCGGCAGCACGCACAGGGTGGCCATGCCGCAGGCGGTGTCCATCAATGAGGTCAAAGCGCCACCATGAATGACGCCGGTATGGGGGTCGCCGACGAGATGCGCGGCATAGGGCATGATCAAGGTGATGCCCTCCTCGCTCGCGCCATGGGCGCAAATACCCAGCACCTGACAATGGCGCAAGGCCGACACAAAGCGCGTCGCGCGCTCTAACAAGGGATTTTCGGTCATTCGTTCCAGACTCTTATTAGTGTTGAACGGCAGAAAAGACGGTACCGGTGAAAGTTCCTTTGGGCCGGGGCTTTATATATCTGTGAAATATAAGGAACTAATGCTGAACCCTTATGCTCGAAAGGCCAGTAGATATCTTCAATAAGGAGAAACACCCCATGCGCAAGACTTTAGCTATTTCCATGATGCTCGCCGCTGCCCTCGGTCTCGCTGCCTGCGACAAAAAATCCGAAGACAAAGCCCAAGACGCCGCTGCACATTCCGAGCAAGCTCAGAAAGACATGGAGAAGGCTCAGGATAAAGTGAACGACGCTGCGAAAGAAAACGCCGATGCTGCCAAAGCTCAGGCTGAATCGAACGAAGCCGCCGCAAAAGAAGCAGCACCTGCTACCCCAGCTACCGGTTCTTGATACCGCGCGTTGAAATAGCTTCGCTGTAAAAAGAAAGCCCGCTTAGATAGCGGGCTTTACTTTGTCTGCTGTTTTTAGTCCCGACGTTAATGCACTGAATGGATTAAGCGGGCTCTTTGATGGGGTCCTGCGACGGCATATCGGTGGGCGTATAGACCATGACTTGCAGTACGTCGGAATGAAACTCCCGACGGTACAGCACCACCACTACCCCGCTGCTCATCAACATGAATAGCCAGGGGCTGACAAACCACGCCAGCATGGTCATGCCGAAGTAATAAGAACGCAGGCCAAAGTTGAACTGGTTGGCCGCCATGGATATCACCCGCGCCGCCCTCAGGGCAAACGCCTTGCGCTCCTGCTCCGACACGTGCCGCTCTCCAATCATCGGCGCAGAACCTACCAGCACCGCCGCAAAGTTGTACTGGCGCATACACCAACTGAACGTGAAGAACGCGTAGACAAACACCAGCGCCAGGCACAGCAGCTTGATTTCCGACATGCCTTGGGACGCCTGCTGCACCATCGGAATATCCGCGAGCAACGATACAGCCCTCTCGGAAGCGCCGAGCACGGTAAGAATGCCAGCAAGGATAATCAAGGTGCTGGAGGCGAAGAACGAGGCGTTGCGCTCCAGGTTGCCAATCACGCTGGCGTCGGCGATGCGGTTGTCCCGCATCAGCATGCGGCGCATCCAGTCTTCGCGATACAGGTGCAGCACACTGGCCAGGCAAGCAGTATCCCGGGCTTTCCAGGTGGCATAACGGGTGTAGCCGCCCCAGCACAGGGCAAACCAGAAGGCGGCAAGCAGGTGGATCTGGTTGGTTTCGACGAACGACATGCGGGTCCTTGTACAACGCAAGAATGACGAACGCGGTCAATGTGGGAGCTGGCTTGCCTGCGATGGCGTCTGCCCAATCACTTATGCGCTAACGGATATACCGTAATCGCGGGCAAGCCAGCTCCCACATTAACCGCGTTTCAATGATGGAATTGTTCAGCATGTTCGACGCTAGCCCAGGTAAAAAGACACTGCCAGCCACCCATAAAAAATGCCCCGTATCGATTGATACGGGGCATTTCGGTACAGCGTGAAACCCGTTTAAGCGATCGCTTCGCTGCGCTTGCCCAACATGCGGTCAATTACCACCGCCACTACCAGCACCATCACCGACGGCACCAGCCACGCAAGGCCTTGCTCGCTCAGCGGCAAGTTGGTCAATTGCGACGGCATCCAGCCCGCCAAGCCTGCGCCCTTGAGCGCATCAATGCTGCCAAAAATGAACGACACCAACATCACCGGCCCAACGATGCGGCCCTGCTCCTGCCAGAAGTCTTTGCAGAAGCTCAGGGCTACCAGCACGATGCACGGCGGGTAAATCGCCGTAAGCACCGGGATGGAGAACGCGATCAACTTGGTCAGGCCCAGGTTGGACACGAACAGCGAGAACAACGCCAGGATCACCACCAACGCCTTGTAGGACAGCGGCAGAATGCGGCTGAAGTACTCGGCGCAGGCACAGGTCAGGCCCACTGCAGTTACCAGGCATGCCAGGGAGATCAGCACGGCCAGGAAGCCGCTGCCCAGGGAACCGAAGGTGTGTTGCACGTAGGCGTGCAGTACCGCAGCGCCGTTGCTGGCACCGGCGGCAACCGCATGGCTGCCCGCACCCAAGCGGAACAGGCTGATGTACACCAGCGCCAGGCCCACACCGGCAATCAGGCCGGCGATGATCGCGTAGCGAGTGATCAGCTTCGGCGATTCAACGCCACGGGAGCGGATGGCGTTGACGATCACGATGCCGAATACCAGCGCGCCCAGGGTATCCATGGTCAGGTAACCATTGATAAAGCCTTGGGAGAACGGTGCAGCCACGTATTCAGGGGTAGCAACGCCCACTTCACCGGCTGGCAGGGCAAACGCGGCAATACCGAGTACGGCTAGAGCAATGATTTTCAACGGTGCGAGGAATCGGCCTACGGTGTCCAGCAGTCGACCTGGGTACAGTGACACGAAGAACACCACCAGGAAATACACCGAGCTGTAGAGGAACAGCGCCAGCGGGCTTTCGCCAGTCAACGGCGCCAAACCTACTTCAAAGGACACGGTCGCGGTACGCGGGGTGGCGAACAGCGGCCCTACCGCCAGATACGCCGCCGCCGCGAGCAGACCACCGGCGATCTTGCCGATCGGGCTGCTCAACGCGTCCATACCGCCACCGACCTTGGCCAGGGCGATCACGGTGACCACCGGCAAACCCACTGCGGTGATCAAGAAGCCCAGCGCTGCCATCCAGACATGAGGCCCGGACTGCAAACCAACGATAGGCGGGAAGATGATGTTGCCGGCGCCCACGAACAGGGCAAAGGTCATGAAACCCAACGCCAGGACATCCTGGCTTTTCAACACTTTCATTTCGGGAAATACCACACTACTGAATCGGAATTTAGAGAGGGATTCCCTGTGGATGAGGGAAATACTGCCAGCCCTTATGGGGGCCGGACCGGTCTAGCGCGGGGCTTCCTTTTGGGAGGCACACGCATAAAGAGGCGGCTAGGTTACAGAAATCGACTGACAAACGCACTGTTGCGGGGCGAACTGTCCGATAAGCGACATTCAAATGTCGCGTTTTCATACCTAATTTGGCAATACGGACAAACATGTGGGAGCGGGCTTGCTCGCGAAGGTGGTGGCTCAGTCAACTTATGCTTCGACTGACACACTGCATTCGCGAGCAAGCCGGCTCCCATATTTTGATCTTCACCAGGTCCGAAACGCACAAAGGCCACCCGAAGGTGGCCTTTGCTTGGTAAAGCGTCAGCTAAGCGCGAGGCTTACTTGACAGCCCAACCGGTCAGCTCGGACAAAGCCTTGCCGATGTCTGCCAGCGAACGCACGGTTTTAACGCCTGCGTCTTCCAGGGCAGCAAACTTCTCGTCTGCAGTACCCTTGCCGCCAGAGATGATTGCGCCAGCATGGCCCATGCGCTTGCCAGCAGGGGCAGTCACACCAGCGATGTAGGAAACAACTGGCTTGGTCACGTGTGCCTTGATGTAGGCAGCCGCTTCTTCTTCAGCCGAACCGCCGATCTCACCGATCATGACGATCGCTTCGGTCTTCGGGTCTTCCTGGAACAGCTTCAGGATGTCGATGAAGTTCGAGCCTGGGATCGGGTCACCGCCGATGCCGACGCAAGTCGACTGACCGAAACCGGCGTCAGTAGTTTGCTTGACAGCTTCGTAGGTCAGGGTGCCGGAACGGGAAACGATACCGACTTTACCTGGCAAGT
>NZ_NKIG01000102.1:0-721 GCF_002255865.1 Pseudomonas sp. PGPPP1
AACACCATCCTGATCGACTTCGATCGCGATATCTGGGGCTACATCTCCCTGGGCTACTTCAAGCAGCGCACCATTGCCGGTGAAATCGGTTCGTCGACCATGCCGCACAAGGTCAACCCGATCGACTTCGAAAACTCCGAAGGCAACCTCGGCATCGCCAACGCCCTGTTCCAGCACCTGGCCAGCAAGTTGCCGATCTCCCGCTGGCAGCGCGACCTGACCGACTCCACCGTGCTGCGCAACCTCGGCGTGGGCTTTGCCCACAGCGTGATCGCGTACGAAGCCAGCCTCAAAGGCATCAGCAAGCTTGAGCTCAACGAGCAGAAGATTGCCGCTGACCTGGACGCTTGCTGGGAAGTATTGGCCGAGCCGATCCAGACCGTGATGCGCCGCTACAACATCGAAAACCCCTACGAGAAGTTGAAAGAATTGACGCGCGGCAAGGGCATCAGCCCTGAAGCACTGCAAACTTTCATCGATGGCCTGGATATGCCAGCCGCTGCCAAGGCCGAGCTGAAACTGCTCACCCCGGCCAACTACATCGGCAACGCCGTGGCCCAAGCCAAGCGCATCTGATTACCGCAAGACCCTTGAGACGCCCGGCCGCGCCGGGCGTTTTTATTCCAGTCTGAAAAGTGCTTTCTTTCAATAGGTTACACATGAATCCTGACATCCCTCTTCAACTTCTGGGCGGCATCACGGCACGGGAATTCCTGCGCGA
>NZ_NKIG01000103.1:0-714 GCF_002255865.1 Pseudomonas sp. PGPPP1
TCCTGGCCGCGGTGCTGGAGGACGGTTAGCGCGTCATACAGCGCCTGATTGACGTTCGACTTACCGACGATACCGACGATGCCACACATGCGACGCAACCCCTACTTAATGAATCTTGACTGAACACAGCTTACTGAGGCGTTTTGGCCGGCAAGAGGTGTTCCTTGAACGGAAGATCAGCGGGTACGCTGATTCCGCTGGCCAGCCACTGACTGCTCCACCCCAAAATGAGGTTCTTGGACCAATCTGCAACCAATAGAAATTTTGGCACGAGTACAGACTCCTGCCACCACGAATCCTGCTGTACTGGCCCCAGGCTCAACAGCCCGACCGCCACAACCACCAGTAACGCGCCTCGCGCAGCACCGAAGGCCATGCCGAGAAATCGATCGGTCCCGGAGAGGCCGGTGACACGTATCAACTCGCCAATAAGATAATTGACCATTGCCCCCACCAGCAGCGTGGCGATGAACATGATGGCGCAGCCCGCGATGACGCGAGCCGAAGGTGTCTCGATGTATCCAGCCAGGTAGACCGACAGTGAACCACCGAACATCCAGGCTACGACTCCTGCAATGATCCAGGTCAGCAACGACAGTGCTTCTTTTACGAAGCCGCGGCTTAGACTGATCAAAGCGGAGATGGCGACGATTGCAACAATCGCCCAATCAACCCAGGTAAATGGCACGTTTGAGCCTACGGACAGATAAGGCG
>NZ_NKIG01000104.1:0-708 GCF_002255865.1 Pseudomonas sp. PGPPP1
TAGGCGGTTTCCATGTCGGCCATGCCGCGCACGGCCGAGGTGTGCTCGCGGGCTTCCTCAAGGCCAAGCCCGACGGCTTCCTCGATCAGCAGGCCTTCGAGGCCCTTGGGGCAAGTGAGGAAGAGTTCAAAACGGTCCGACATGGGCATTCCAGGCTTTTCAGCAATAAATGAACGGGCGACGCATCGCCGGCTCGGTTTTCAATCAAGCACTTTTCTTGAAGAGTGCTCGCGTGGCACGAATGTGCCGTCCCACCCCATCTGGCGGGCCTTTGGGCCTTTATTGACGGGGCAGAGAAAAATTTTGCGCAACAAAAAGAAACATTGCGACCCTTCGTCGAATAATAACCGACTGCAACGAGCGGGCATTCTCACTAAAGGATTAAACCTATCCTCTTTGCAGGGTGCATCATAGCTGGCTTTGCCCCACAAATGGGGCGAAAAGCCATCCCAGCTTATGGCTATAGCATCGTTATCGTTACGTGCTTATGACAAAACGATCATTGAATCCATGTGACCTATTGGTTAGAACTCAACACAGGTTGGCGCCGTAACGACGCCGACACATTGGCTCGCCACGCCGGCAGCGAGCCCACCAACGGCAGAAAAACTCTGCCCGGCCTCAGACGAGGCCGAAGGATATCAAGACAGTCAACAAGTGAGGGAAACACCCTATGAGAAGACTTAAGCGTGATCCGTTGGAAAGAGC
>NZ_NKIG01000105.1:0-702 GCF_002255865.1 Pseudomonas sp. PGPPP1
CTGGTAAGCCGCGCCGATGGTCAGCGCCTTGGCCAAACCGATGGTTTCGGCTTTTGCCATCTTGATGGTTTCGGCCTTGTTACCGCCGATGGTCACGCTGCGGTTAGCACCGATGCTGATGGTTTCGTTCTGGCCGACGTCTTCGGTGCGGTGGTCGCCGATAGACACGGATTCGTTGTGCTCGACCCGCTCCTTGCGATCATTGCCGACGAAGATGCCGTTGTTGTTCTTGATATGGACGTTCTTGTCTTTCTCGGCATGGATAAACACCTCCTGGTGGCCCAACTCATCCTCAAAACGCAGCTCATTGAAGCCGTCACCCTTATGAGTTCGGCTTTTGATGGTCATCCGCGTCTTGTGCTTGGGTAGCTCATACGGCGGCAGATTGGTCTGGCGGTAGGTGCGGCCCGTGGCGATAGGCTGGTCAGGATCGCCATCCAAAAAGCTGATGATCAGCTCCTGATTCACGCGTGGCACGGCCATGGCCCCCCACGTCGCGCCTGCCCAGCCTTGAGCGACACGAATCCAGCACGAACTCTGGTCGTTGTTTTTGTCCGAGCGGTCCCACGGAAACTGCACCTTGACCCGGCCCCATTCATCGCAATAAATCTCCTCGCCGGGAGGGCCAACCACCGTGGCGATTTGCGGGCCGTCGATGCACGGTTTTTTACGCAGCTGTGCCTTCCAATCCGAGGTCCAGCG
>NZ_NKIG01000106.1:0-696 GCF_002255865.1 Pseudomonas sp. PGPPP1
ACTTCGATGACCAGGCCCATGTCTTCCATGGCGTTGCACATGGAGGTACGGATTTCGTGGTCGTGGTCGAACGGCGGAACTGGGAAGTAACCACCTTTGATGCCTGGACGGTGGCCATGGTTGCCGCCTTCCACGTCCTGGTCGGACATCCACGAACCTTGTTCGGAGTAGATCTTGAACATGGAACCGGAGATGTCGGACTTGAACTTCACTTGGTCAAAGATGAAGAATTCTGGTTCTGGACCTACGAATACGGTGTCACCGATACCGGTGGACTTCAGGTATTCCTCGGCACGCTTGGCGATCGCACGTGGGTCGCGGTCGTAGCCTTGCATGGTCGAAGGCTCGATCACGTCGCAGACCAGGATCAGGGTTGGCTCTTCGGTGAACGGGTCCAGTACGGCAGTGCTGTCGTCCGGCATCAGGATCATGTCGGAGGCTTCGATGCCTTTCCAGCCAGCGATGGAGGAGCCGTCGAACATTTTGCCTTCTTCGAAGAAAGCATCATCCAGCGCGTCGCGAGCCGGCATGGTCACGTGGTGCTGAGTGCCTTTGGTGTCCGTGAAGCGCAGATCAATCCATTTAACGTCATGATCTTTGATGAGTTGAACCGACTTCGACATAGTGTCCTCCGGGTGGCTTCGGGCTGGGGTAGTGGAGTTAGCCCTTAGAATGTGGGTGATGCCGGCGCGGATA
>NZ_NKIG01000107.1:0-695 GCF_002255865.1 Pseudomonas sp. PGPPP1
AACTTGTGCTCAGGAGCGAGGCGGTAGTCCGGCATGTACACACGAGCACCGAGCATTTTCGCGTAGTTGCCGCCGATACCGTGGTAGCCGTCTGGACGTCCTACAATGTAGGCGCCGCCGTGGATGTACATCACGACCGCGTCGGTTTTGATCTCGTCCGGAGTAACCAGTGTGCCGGGTACGCCACCCATGTCGACTGCTTCGAATTTAACGCCAGCTGGCGCTGGATTTTGCGCGAGCATTTTTGCGTAAGAGTCGCGGATGTCGCTCATTTTTGTGGTGGTATCGATTCCCTTAAGAACGGGTACCAGATCGCTAAGGCTGTTGGCCCAGGTTTGGACGGCTGCTTGGACTTTAGTGTTCATAATGACCTCAATTGATCTTTGGGAGTGGATTAGCTAATTGAGATACTATGCTTAGTATTGGGGAATAGGGTTCCCCATAACAGGTGCTAAGCCGCCCGAACGTTGAGACCACCGAGGCCGTATGGAACTCCATAACCTGAATGATATTGCCGCGTTTGTGAGCTCGGTAAACGCTGGAAGCTTCACTGCGGCGGCAAAACAGCTTGGCCTTACGCGCTCTGCAGTGGGGAAGTCGATAGTCAGGCTCGAGGCTCGTTTACAGGTACGTTTACTGAATCGCACTACGCGCAGTTTAAGCATGACGGATGACGGCCAGGTTCTGTATGAGCG
>NZ_NKIG01000056.1:0-11377 GCF_002255865.1 Pseudomonas sp. PGPPP1
CCCCGTTAAACCACGCTGGCCGAACGCAGGCTTGAATCCGTGGGTAACCCGGCAGGACGCCGGGTTAGCCGCGCTGGGCCAGGGATGGCCCATCGCGGCGGCCCACGGATTCAAGCCGGAGTGAGGGAACACCGAGCCTAAGCGAGGTGCCGAGTGGTGGGGCAAGAGCCCTTTGGTTACTTTGGGGCTCTTTTCCAAAGTGACCCGCTGTAAGAGCGGAACCCATATCAGCCGTTACCCAAACAACGGATATGTACTCAACCCAACCTAAAAAAATGCAATTCTCTGATCATAAAAATCATAAATATTAAAAATCCTGATTATTAGCATATGACTACAAAGCCTTTTACAGACGTTTCTTAGACGAATACCTTTCAGTACAGAGACAACACACTCGACCCGACCCCTCGCATGGTGGAGGTGAGCACCGACCCAACCCAACTGCGAGGGGCCCCCTGATCATGACAACCTGACCGCTTAACCCGCCGCCACACCGTCCTTGCGTTTCCACCGCCGGCCAAGCCGAGCCACGGATTCGCTCGCCCAAAAAAAATGATCAGGGTCACCGTATGAGCCATTCCACACTGTTCCCCCAAACCATCTACACCTTGCCCTACGACAACAACCGCCTGGCCCTGGGCGCAGTGCCCAAGCTGGACGACCCCCTGCAAGAACGCGTGAACCGCAAGCAAAAACTCGCCGCCGCCTACCGCCTGTTCGGCCGCCTCGGCTACGAAGTCGGCGTGGCAGGGCACTTCACCGCCCGTGACCCGGTGCACCCGAACCACTACTGGATCAACCCACTGGGCGTACCGTTCTCGCAAATCACCGTCTCGCACCTGCTGCGTGTGGACAGCAACGGCCAAGTCGTCGAAGGCGAAGGCCTGCTTAACACCAGCGCCCTGGAACTGCACCACGACTTGCAACAGGCGCGCCCTGAAGTGGTCGGCATCGCCCACCTGCACGGCTTCCACGGTCGAGTGTGGTCGTCGCTGGGCCGCCTGTTTGACCCGATCACCGCCGAGTCCGGCGCGTTCCTCGATGACCAGGTGATCTTCCCGCGCCACGCCCTACGCACCGCCACTGGCGCTTTGGAACAAGACCGCAAGATCGTCGCCCAGGCCTTTGTCGAAACCTTCGCCCAGAACAACCTGCTGGTGTGGCAGAACCACGGCCTGTGGGTCACCGGCGAGACCGTGGAAAGCGCCGCCTGGCGTTTCATCCTCGCCGAAGACACCGCCCGTGTGCACCTGCTGGCGCACTCGGCGGGTGCACCGTTGATTCCTGCGCCGGATGCACTGGAAGGCGGTATCGACAGGGCGCGGCACGAGTTTTTCGCTTGGCTCAACTTCCTGCCGCTGTGGGACCAAATCCGCACTGAAGAACCCGACCTGCTCAACTAAGGCGCCCACCATGCACAGTCTTTCCCGACGGCAATTGCTGCTGGCCGGTGGCGTGCTTGCAGCCGGCTCCTTGCTGGGCCGTCAAGCCCACGCCGCCGAACCGTTGCGTGTCTGGCGCTACAAGGGCATGGCCGCGTCGTTCATGGCCGATGCCGGCCAGGCGGATACGCCGTACCCGGTGGAATGGGTGGACGTCAGCGGCGCCAACCTGGTGTTGGAAGCCTTGAGCAGCGGTCATCTGGATTACGCCTTCATGAGCGAGATCCCGCCGATTTTTGCCTCGATTGCCAAGGTGCCGATTGCGTTGGTTGCGCTGTTTCAAGGCGACCAGAACGACACCAGCCTGGTGGTGAAAAAAGACAGCGGCCTGCGCACGGTCCAGGACCTCAAGGGCAAGACCATCAGCTATGTGCGGGCCACCAACACCCACTACTTCGTGCTGAACATGCTCGCGCAAAACGGCTTGTCCCTGGCCGATGTGAAGGCCGTGCCGCTGCCGGTGCAGGACGCGCTCACCGCGTTTCGCAACGGCCATGTGGATGCCATTGCCACCGGCGGCATCAGTGCCCTGCAAGCCATCAGCCAAATGGACGGCGAGCTGCTGGCGGACGTGAGCCGCTACTACTCCGGCAACTACGTGATTGCGACCACGCAACAGGTATTGGCCAACCCTCAACGCCGCAGCCAGGTAGGCGATTTTTTGCGGCGTGAGAAAGCCACCTGGGACTGGGTCAATGCCCATCCCGAACGCTGGGCCGAGCGCAGTGAAGCGCTGACCGGTATCGACCGCGCGTTGTACCTGCGCCAGTTCCAGCAGCGCAGCCGACCGGCGCGCCTGCTAGGCATCGATACCGACGCCATCAACTCCCAGCAGCAGGTGGCCGACCTGTTTTACCAAAACCATTTGATTAGCCAGAGCGTCGATGCACGACCGCTGTGGCGCGACGACTTCAACCCTATTCTGAATAGTTGACCTGCCATGAAACTCACTGCCTACCGTTCCACCCTGCAACTTGCACCCCTGATGTTCGCCGGCTTCAGCATGCTGCCGGTCTATGCCGCCACCACCGATGACACCCTGGACACGGTGATCGTCACCGGCTCCCGGGGCAGCGAGGCGCGCACCGTGACCAGCAGCCCGGCGCCGATCGATGTGATCAGCGCCCAGCAACTGGAAAAAACCGGCTCCAGCAGCCTGCGTGCCGCGCTGCAGAAAACCTTGCCGTCGTTTTCCCAGCGCCCCTCGGGCACGTCCAACGACAGCGTCGCCCGGCCCTATAGCCTGCGCGGCCTCAACGGTTCCAACGTGCTGGTGCTGGTCAATGGCAAGCGCCGCCACAACAGCGCGGTGATCAACCTCGACTCTACGGCGGCCTACGGCACCAACCCGGTGGACCTGGACATGATCCCGGTCAGTGCCATCGACCATATCGAAGTGCTGCGCGACGGCGCCTCGGCGCAATACGGTTCGGATGCGATTGCCGGGGTGATCAACATCATCCTCAAGCAAAACGACCATGGCGGCTCGGTCAGCACCTCCTACGGCGAATACACCAAGGGTGATGGCGGCACCATTCGCCAGACGCTGAACAGCGGGTTTGCCTTGCCCAATGACGGCTTCTTCAACCTGTCCCTGGATGCCAAGTCCCAGCAGACCGCCGTGCGTGCGCGGGATGCGACGGGCGCGTTTTATTACCGCCAGCCCGACGGCTCGGCCGACCCGCGCGAGGCCAACGACAAGGACGTGCAGAAAAACGGCCTGCCGAAAATCAAGGCAATCAACGTCGCCTACAACGCCGAATTGCCGCTGGACGATGTGACCCTGTATTCGTTCTCCACCCTTAGTAATCGCGATGCGCGCGGTGGGCAGAACTACCGGCGACCGAACTCCACCAACATCATCCCGTCGATCTACCCTGACGGCACCGCGCCGTTCTACACCCTGCGCGAGACCGACTACCAAGTGGCAGCCGGTGGCAAGGGCAAGGTCGCCGAGTGGAACTGGGATTTGAGTTCGACCTTTGGCCGCGACAAGGGCGTGGCCGGTGCCGATGACACCCTCAACGCGTCGCTGGGCCCGTCGAGCCCGACCCACTTCACCACCTACACCAACTACTTCGACCAGTGGACCAACAACCTCGACCTCACCCGCGCCTTTGACGTGGGCCTGAGCAAGCCGCTGCAAATCTCCGGCGGCCTTGAGCACCGGCATGAGCGCTACAAGACCGAGTCCGGCAACCCGCTGTCGTACATCAACGGTGGCTACATCTACCCAAGCGGCCCACTGGCCGGGCAGCCAGGTGCGGTAGGCGCGCAGGGCGCGATCACCCTGACGCCGGAAGACGAAGGCCAGGCCAGTCGCAACAGCTACGCCAGCTATGTGGATGTGGGCGTCAACCCCACCGAAAAGCTCTACGTCGGCGTGGCAGGGCGGTTCGAACATTACGACGACGACTCGGGCAACACCCGCAGCGGCAAGCTGTCGCTGCGTTACGACCTGACCCCAGAGTTCGCCTTGCGCGGCACCCTGAGCAATGGTTTCCGCGCACCGTCGCTGTCGCAGTCGGTGTATGCGCAAACCGCCAACCAGTACACCTCGGTCAACGGCGTGGCGCAGTTCGTCGAGGCCAAGTCGGTACGGGTTGATTCCGTGCTGGGCCAGGCTCTGGGGGCGGAGGCGCTCAAACCGGAGAAGTCGCGCAATATCAGCGTCGGGTTTGCCTGGAAGCCGGTCCAGGAAGCCAACGTGACCCTGGATGCCTACCAGATCGAGATCCGTGACCGCATCGCCCAGACCGGCTTCCTGTATGGCACCGGCGTTGACCAGATCCTGCAAGCCAACGGTTTCCGCCCTGGCTACCGGGTGAAGTACTTCACCAACGCCGCCGACACCACCACGCGCGGTATCGACCTGGTCACCGACTACCGCGTCGATTACGGCGCCCTGGGTACCGTCAAGTACGGCGTCGCGGCCAACTACAACAAAACCACCATCGACAGCATCAAGTCGACGCCTGCCTCCCTCACCGCCGCCGGCAGCAACCTGGTGCTGTTCGACCGCGTGGCCCAGGGTTACCTGACCGTGGCCAACCCCAAGACCAAGCTGATCCTCAGCGCCAACTGGAAGGTCGACAACTTCGACATCAACGCCGGCCTGACCCGCTATGACAAGGTCATCGCCCGCGACGCCAACCCCGCCTATGACGTGACCTACGGCGCCAAATGGCTGACCGACCTGGAGGTGGCCTACAACCTCACCAAGGACCTGAACCTGGCGGTGGGCGCCAACAACATCCTCAACGTCAAGGCCGACAACAACGCATTCCCCCAAGGCGATATCAACGGTTTTCCGAAGTTCGGCAGCATCTCGCCGTTCGATCCCTACGGTGCGTTCTGGTACACCCGCGCCACCTACAACTTCTGATGAGGACTGCGACATGAGCCAACACGACCGCCAAATCCTGCTCGGCGCCTTCATCCCCAGTGCGGGCATCATGGGCTCTGCGTGGCGCCACCCGAGCGCCGCAACGGACTCGTTCCGCGACTTCGAGCACTACCGCTGGATCGCCGAAAAACTTGAGGCGGCGCGCTTTCATGCGCTGTTCTTCAATGACTCGGTGAACGTCGAACTCGACCTGCAGGCCCTGGCACGTGGGCCAAACAGTGTGCGCTGGGACCCGCTGGTGCTGCTGCCGGCGCTGGCGTTGGTCACGCGCCATATCGGCCTGATCGCGACCGCCAGCACCACCTACAACGAGCCGTACAACATCGCGCGCAAGTTCGCCAACATCGACCACTTGAGCGGTGGCCGGGTGGGTTGGAACCTGGTGACGTCCCTGGGCGGCGGCGAGAATTTCAATCGTGATGATCACATTAAGCACGCCGACCGCTACGAGCGCGCCGAAGAGTTCTATGACGTGGTCACCGGCCTGTGGGACAGCTGGGCCGACGATGCCTTTATCCAGGACAAGGCCAGCGGGAAATGGCTGGATACCGACAAGCTGCATGTGCTCAACCACCACGGCAAACACTTCCAGGTGCAAGGCCCGCTGAACGCTTCGCGGCCGGTGCAGGGGTATCCGGTGATCGCCCAGGCCGGGTCCTCCGACGCCGGTCGGCGGCTGGCTGCGCGGGCAGGGGAGTTGATTTTCACCGCACAACACACGGTTGAGCAGGGCCTGGCGTTCTATCAGGAGATCAAGCAGACCGCTGCTGCATTGGGGCGCAACCCCGAGCACCTGAAGGTGCTGCCGGGGGTGTCCACCGTGATCGGCCGCACCCAGGCGGAAGCCCAGGCCAAGTACGACCAGTTGCAGGAGCTGCAAGACCCGAAAACCTTCCTCAGTTCGATCTCGCGCTTTACCAGCCTGGGTTTTGACCTGTCGGAGCTGCCGTTCGATTCGCTGGTGCCGTTGCCTCCGGAGCACTTCGACACCAACACCCACAAGAGCCGGCAGAAATTGGTGTTCGACTTGATCCGCCGCGAGCGCCCAACGGTGCGCGAGCTGTTCAACAAACTCACCGCGGGTGGCCATCGCATCCTGATCGGCACGCCCGAAAGCGTGGCGGATGACTTCCAGGAATGGTTCGAAAGTGGCGCTGCCGATGGCTTCAACGTGATGTTCTCCGGGCTGCACCAAAGCATCACGGACTTCACCGAGGGCGTGGTGCCGGAGTTGCAGCGCCGTGGCCTGTTCCGCCGGGAATACCAGGGCCAGACCCTGCGCGAGAACCTTGGGCTGCCGTATATCGCCAACCGTCATCAGGGAGCGCGTACATGAAGCAGCTTTCAGTCGCGATGCTGGCGTTGCTCTTGGCAGCGTGCGGCGGGCCGTCCGACAAGGTCACCCAGGCGGATGCCTCCACACCCCAAAGCGGCGGCACCTTGCGCGTGGCGCTGGACGGCGACCCGCAGTGCGTCGACCCGCAGCAGGCCGGCAACAACACCGCGCTGAACGTGGGGCGCCAACTGGTGGATTCGCTGACCGATCAAGACCCGGTCACCGGCGACATCGTGCCATGGCTGGCCGAGCGTTGGGAGGTGGACGCGGATTCGCGGCGGTTTACCTTCGTGCTGCGCCAAGGCGCCACGTTCAGCGATGGCGCGCCGGTGGACGCGGCTGCCGTCAAGGCCAACCTGGAAGCCATCGTGGCCCTGGGCGCGCGTTCGATCCTGGGCTCGACCTACCTGGCGGGCCTCAAAAGCATCGAGACGCCGGACAGCCACACCGTGGTGGTGGCGTTCGAGCAACCCAATGCGCAATTCCTCCAAGCCACCTCGACCATGACCCTGGGGTTGTTGTCGCCGGCCAACCTGGCGTTGCCTTCGGGCGACCGCTGCCAGGGTCAGTTGGTCGGTTCGGGGCCGTTTGTGCTCAAGTCATTCGTGCATAACCAGAAGGTCTCGCTGGTGCGCCGTGACGACTATGCGTGGGGTTCATCGCTGTCGGCGCACAAGGGCAAGGCCTGGCTGGACGCTATCGAGTTCCTGATCATTCCCGAATCCGGCGTGCGCCTGGGCAGCCTGGCTTCCGGGCAGATCGAGGTGAACACCAGCGTGGCACCCCAGGATGAACCGAGCATCGAAGGGCAAGGCCTGGTGCTGTTGACCCGTGCCAATCCCGGTGTGGTATTCAACCTGGCACTGAACGAATCGACGCCGCTGTTCGCCGACATCAAGGTGCGCCAGGCGCTGAGCAAGGCGATTGACCGCGCCGAGTTGCAGCGCATCATTTCGCGCTATCAGAAACCGGCGACTGCGTTGCTGGCCACCAGCACGCCGCTGTACCGCGACTTTTCCAGCCTGTTGGCCTATGACCCGGACGGCGCACGCAAACTGCTGGACGAAGCCGGTTGGCAAGTGGGTGCCGACGGCGTGCGGGTCAAGGATGGCAAGCGCCTTTCATTCCGCCTGGATTACTGGCAGCAGACGCCGATCCTGGAACTGGTGCAGCAACAGTTGAAGGGCGTGGGCATCGAGTTCCAGTTGAACAAGTCCACCATCAGCCAGGTCACCGCGATCCAGGCCGGCGGGGATTTCAGTGTGCGCTTCCTCAACCTCACCCGTGCCGACCCGGACGTGTTGCGCACCGTGTATTACGCCCAGGGTTACAACATTAACCAACGCCAGCCGAGTGAAGTGGACCGGTTGTTGCGCGAGTCCTCCGAAACCCTCGACACCGCCAAGCGCCAAGTGCTGGTCGACCAGGCCAGTGAGTTGCTGCTGCGCGACGGCCATGCGATTGCCTTGGTGGAGTTGGCGACGGTGTTGGCCCACGGCAAGAAAGTGCAGGGCCTGCATTACGAAGCGTCGTCACGCCTGCAATTCTTCGACACCTGGTTGCAGCCATGAAAGGCGCGGCGTTTTACCTGTTGGCCCGGGGCGGGCAGGCGTTGTTGGTGTTGTGGGCGGCGTTCAGTTTGTCGTTCGTGATTCTCTATGCGCTGCCCAGCGACCCGGTGAGCATCATGCTGAACCAGAGCGGCGAGCAGAGCACGGTCAACCAACAGCAAGTGGCGCAGTTGCGTGCGCAGTACCACCTGGATGAACCGCTGGCGGTGCAGTACGGCATTGCGTTGTGGCATGCGGTGCAACTGGATTTTGGCAACTCGATCCAGAGTGGCCAGCCGGTGTCGGCCTCATTGGCTGAAGCATTGCCGAAGACGGCGGCGCTGGCGCTGGTGTCATTGGTGGTTTCATTGGTGCTGGGTGTAGGCCTGGCGCTGCTGGCCAGCCTGACCCGCCAGCGTTGGTTGCGCGATTTACTGCTCGGTTTGCCGGCGGTGGCGGTGTCGCTGCCGACCTTTTGGGTGGGGTTGCTGCTGTTGCAGTGGTTTTCGTTTGGCTGGCACCTGTTCCCGGCGATGGGCAATCAGGGGCTGGCCTCGTTGGTGCTACCAACACTCACCTTGGCGATTCCCACCAGTGCAGTGATCGCCCAGGTGTTGGCGCGTTCGCTGGCGGCCACCTCGCGGCTGCCCTTCGTCGACGCCCTGCGCGCCAAGGGCCTGAGCCCGTTGCGGGTGCTGCTGACCCATGTGCTGCATAACGCGGTGATCCCGATCCTCAGCCTCAGCGGGGTGATTGTCGGCTCGCTGCTGGCAGGTTCCGTGGTCACCGAAACCGTGTTCTCGCGCGAAGGTATCGGCCGCCTGGCCCAAGGCGCGGTGAGCAGCCAAGACATCCCGGTGGTGCAGGGCGTGGTGGTGCTGGCGGCGCTGATATTCATCACGGTCAACCTGTTGGTGGACCTGTTGTATCCCTTGCTCGATCCACGCATTCGCGGAGCCGCACGATGAGCCTTGCATTGACTGCCGTGCTGCCACGGCCGCGTTATTTCACGCTGCTGCGGCGGCGTCCATTGTTGCCGCTGGGCGTGATCGTGTTGTTGCTAGTACTCGGCTGGGCGCTGTGGCCGCAGTTGTTTACGCATTTCGATCCGTTGCTCGGCGTGCCGGCCAACGCATTGCAAAGTCCCTCGACCGCGCATTGGTTCGGCACCGATCACCTGGGGCGCGACCTCTACAGCCGCACCGTATACGGCGCTGGGCTGTCGTTGCGCGCGACGTTACTGGCGGTGTTGATCGCGTTGTTCAGCGGCATTGTGCTGGGCGTATTGGCCGGTTTTTTCGGCGGCTGGGTCGATGCCGTCTTGATGCGCTTGGTGGAAGTGCTGATGGCGATCCCCGCGCTATTGCTGGCGATGGCGGTGATCACGGTGCTGGGGTTTGGCACGGTGAATATCGCCTTGGCGGTGGGGTTGTCGTCGGTGGCGACCTTCGCCCGCCTGGTGCGGGGTGAAGTGTTGCGCTGGCGCGCCAGTACCTTTGTTGAAGCGGCGTCGGCCTGTGGCGTGGGGCCGTGGACCATTATCGTGCGACACATCCTGCCCCACGCCAGCGCGCCGGTGTTGGCCTTGGCGGCGCTGGAGTTCGGCAGCGCGGTGCTGTCGGTCTCGGCCCTGAGTTTTCTCGGCTTTGGCGCACCGCCGCCGCAACCGGAATGGGGGTTGTTGGTGGCCGAAGGGCGTAACTACATGATCTCCGCCTGGTGGTACACCAGCCTGCCGGGCCTGGTGGTGGCGGCGGTGGTGGTCTCGGCCAACCAACTGGCGCGGGCGTTGCAACAGGATCAAGGAATTGCGAGATGACCGAGCAAGTGTTGTTGGATGTACATGAACTGCGCATCGCCTACCACGGCCGTGACGGGCGCACCGAAGGCGTGGCAGGTATCGATTTTCAACTCAAGGCCGGGGAAATCCTGGCGATTGTCGGCGAGTCCGGCTCGGGAAAATCCACCACCGCTGCGGCGCTGGTGGGGTTGCTGGCGGGCAATGCGCAGATCGAATCCGGCAGCATCCGGCTGGCGGGGCAGGAGCTGACCACCGCCAGCGAACGCCAATGGCAAAGCATTCGCGGGCGCAGCGTGGGCTTTGTACCCCAGGACCCGGCGTTGTCCCTGGACCCGGTGAAACGCATCGGCCAGCAGTTGGTGGAAGCGTTGACCCTGCACGGCGTACCTAAACCGCTGGCGCGCCAACGCAGCTTGGACCTGCTGCGGGAAGTCGGTTTGGTGGAGGCCGAACGGGTTGCGCGAGGCTATCCCCACCAACTCTCCGGCGGCATGCGCCAACGGGTACTGATCGCCATCGCCCTGGCCAACGACCCACCGCTGGTGATCGCCGACGAACCCACCAGCGCGCTGGATGTGGGCGTGCAGCGGCAGATTCTCGACCGCCTGCAAACCCTGGCCCGCGAGCGCGGCACGGCGGTGTTGTTGATCACCCATGACCTGGGCGTGGCGCTGGACCGGGCGGATCGGCTGCTGGTGATGCATCAGGGCCGGATTGTCGAGACGGGCGCGGCGCGCCAGGTATTCCAGGCGCCGCAGCATGCCTATACGCGGCAACTGCTCGAAGCAGCGCCGAGTTTGTTGGTGCAGCAGCGGCGGCAGGTGAGTGCAGTGCGGGTTGATGAAACGCCGCTTTTGACGGTGCAGGGGTTGAGCAAGGACTTCTCCACCTGGCGCCAGCCGGGGCCGTTGGCGGTGGACGATGTGTCGTTCCACTTGCCACGCCACGGCACGACCAGTCTGGTCGGCGAGTCGGGCTCGGGCAAATCCACCACGGCGCGTTTGATCCTGGGGTTGGAGCGGTTGGACAGCGGCAGTGTGCTGTTTGACGGGCAAGATATCAGCCGGGTGTCGCGGCGCGATTGGCAGGCGTTGCGACGGCGGATCCAGGTGGTGTATCAGAACCCTTATGCGTCGCTGAACCCACGCTTGAGTTTGGAGCAGATCATCAGCGAGCCGTTGCAGGCGTTTGATATCGGCGACGCGGCCTGGCGGCGACAGCGCGCGGCGACTTTGCTGGAGCAGGTCGAATTACCGGCGCGGTTGTTGGGGAGCCGACCAGTGGAATTGTCCGGCGGGCAACGCCAGCGCGTGGCGATTGCGCGGGCGTTGGCGTTGGAGCCGCAGTTGTTGGTGTTGGATGAGCCGTTGTCGGCGCTGGATGCGTCGATTCAGGGGCAGATCTTGAAGTTGCTGGGGGAGCTGCAGGAGCGGTTGGGGTTGAGTTATTTGTTTATTTCTCATGATTTGGCGGTGGTGCGGCAGATTTCTGATCATGTGGTGGTGATGCGCTCGGGTAGGGTGGTTGAGCAGGGGGATTGCGAGCAGATTTTTACGGCGCCGGGGAGTGGGTATACGCGGAGTTTGTTGGCGGATATTCCGGGGCGGTTGTTGGAGGTTGGGTGATGGGGTACATATCCGTTGCTGCGGTAACGGCTACTTAGGGTTCCGCCCTTACGGCGGGTCACTTTTGGAAAAGAGCCCCAAAAGTAACCAAAAGGGCTCTTGCCCCAACACTCGGCACCTCGCCTAGGCTCGGTGTGCCCTCACTCCGGCTTTGGAGCGTGGGCCGCCGCGATGGGCCATCCTTGGCCCAGCGCGGCTAACCCGGCGTCCTGCCGGG
>NZ_NKIG01000108.1:0-684 GCF_002255865.1 Pseudomonas sp. PGPPP1
CCGTCGTCCGGGTCGATATAACCGCTCAGGACGTCGGACAGGCGGCCACCTTCGGTGGTGACGCGAGTGTACTCGGAGAGAATGTGGTCAACCGTGCCAGGGAAGTGCGCGATTGCGCCCATCACTTCACGGATACCCTCTTCAATACGCTTGGCGATTTCGATTTCGCCTTCGCGTGTCAGCAACTCGACGGTGCCCATTTCACGCATATACATGCGCACAGGGTCAGTCGTGCGACCGATGTCGGTCTCCACCGCAGCCAGCGCGGCAGCGGCTTCTTCAGCGGCTGCCTCGTCGGTATCGGCGTCGGCCAACATAAGGGCGTCCGCATCCGGAGCACTCTCGTGTACGGGGATCCCCATGTCATTAATCATGCGGATGATGTCTTCCACCTGCTCTGGATCTGAAATATCCTCAGGCAGGTGGTCGTTGACCTCTGCGTAAGTCAGATACTTCTGCTCACGACCAAGGGTGATCAACTCTTTGATACGAGACTGCTGTTGCGCTTTTCCGGACATAACACCCTATCCACTGAAGGTCTTGGCGGGCAAAAAACAAGCCGAGGATTATACCCGAGCTATGACCTCACACGCCAGCTGAGGTCGGGTTTGATGCGGAAACATTCTGTTTTAAGAGGTCGCGCATCTGTTTTGCTATCTGAATTTGCTCTTCAGCCGATAATCC
>NZ_NKIG01000109.1:0-684 GCF_002255865.1 Pseudomonas sp. PGPPP1
GGGTCCAGCAGGTAAACCGAGCAGACCTGGCTGCCCATGGCTTCCTTGACGCGCAACACAATAATCCCCAACGCCGCCTTGAGATCCTTGGCGGAGTTAACTTCCTGGACGATCTTGCGCAGCGTATTGAGCATGGCTCGGGGTCGAACTCCGTCGTCAGTCGCGCGCTAAAAGGCGCGGGGCAAGCTCTTTAAGAGCGCGACGATAAACTTCGCGCTTGAATGTCACCACCTGGCCCAACGGGTACCAATAGCTGACCCAACGCCAGCCATCGAACTCCGGTTTACCGGTCAAATCCATCCGCACCCGCTGCTCGTTCGAGATCAGGCGCAGGAGAAACCATTTTTGCTTCTGGCCGATGCACAGCGGTTGGCTGTGGGTACGCACCAGGCGTTGCGGCAAACGATAGCGCAACCAGCCACGGGTACAGGCCAGAATTTGCACATCTTCGCGCTCAAGGCCGACTTCTTCGTTCAACTCACGGTACAAGGCGTCTTCAGGGGTTTCATCGGGGTTGATTCCGCCTTGAGGAAACTGCCAGGCATCTTGGTTGATTCGGCGAGCCCATAGCACCTGTCCGGCATCATTCGTAAGAATAATCCCGACATTAGGACGGAAACCATCGGGGTCGATCACGGCAACAACCTCGCAAACGCATGTCGCCGCATTGTTCCACAAAGGTTG
>NZ_NKIG01000025.1:0-102821 GCF_002255865.1 Pseudomonas sp. PGPPP1
TGACTTGGGACATGATAGTTCCTTAATAAGTCGGGTTTGGCCTCCACGTATCCCAATGACCAACCAGCGGCATCAAGGCCTCCGGCACCCAGGTCATCGTGTCGACACGTGTGTGGATTTAAGCTCTGCGGGGTATCCCCGGAAAGCGGCGCATTTTATACCACAGCATCGACAAAAACGAAACCCGCAATCACATTTGCCGTCGACCGCTTTCACGCAAGCCCTTGAATAGAGCCAACAACCCCCTACCTTATAGAGAGAAGCGATCATCAGAGGCTCATGATTTGAGGCCATCGTCTGTTAGAATCGCGTTTTCTGTGGCTTGTGCGAATTCTGTAACCTTTTGTCGCGCGCCCGTAAACCGTATTGATTTCAGCGCGTCGCGCTAGAGAGAGCCTGTATGACCGTTAGTTTGAAAACCGCCGAAGACATTGCTGGCATGCGCATCGCCGGCAAACTGGCTGCCGACGTGCTGGAAATGATTGCCGAACACGTCAAGCCCGGCGTCACCACCGAGACCCTGAACCAGATCTGCCACGACTATATAGTCAACGTGCAAGATGCCATCCCTGCGCCACTGAACTACAAGGGTTTCCCCAAGTCGATCTGCACCTCGGTCAACCACGTGGTTTGCCACGGTATTCCGGGCGACAAACCGCTGAAGGACGGCGACACCCTGAACATCGACGTCACCGTGATCAAGGACCGTTATTTCGGCGACACCAGCCGCATGTTCCACGTCGGCACCGTGCCGGTCTGGGCCGAGCGCCTGTCCCAGGTGACCCAGGAATGCATGTACAAGGCCATCGAGATCGTAAAACCTGGCTGCCGCCTGGGCGACATCGGTGAAGTGATCCAGAAGCACGCCGAAAAGAACGGCTTCTCGGTCGTGCGCGAATTCTGCGGCCATGGCATCGGCACCGTGTTCCACGAGGAACCACAAATCCTGCACTACGGCCGTGCCGGCACCGGCATGGAACTGAAAGCCGGCATGACCTTCACCATCGAGCCGATGATCAACCAGGGCAAGGCCGATACCAAAGTGCTGGGCGACGGTTGGACCGCCATCACCAAGGACCGCAAGCTCTCCGCCCAGTGGGAACACACCCTGCTGGTGACCGAGACCGGCTACGAGATCTTTACTCTGCGCGCCGACGACACGATCCCACGCGTTTCGGCCTAAAGGTTGTTTCAGGTTTTCCCACGCTGTGTAGTGACTGACTGAATAGATAGAAAGGAAAACCGATCAATGCCCCAGGTGGATCCCGAACTCTTCGACCGTGGCCAGTTCCAGGCCGAACTGGCCCTGAAGGCGAGCCCTATCGCCGCTTTCAAGAAGGCGATCCGCCAGGCCCGCGAGGTGCTCGACGAGCGCTTTCGCAGTGGCCGCGACATCCGCCGGCTGATCGAGGATCGCGCCTGGTTCGTCGATAACATCCTGCAAAAGGCCTGGGAGCAGTTCAGCTGGAGCGAAGACGCCGATATCGCCCTGGTGGCGGTTGGCGGCTACGGTCGTGGTGAGTTGCACCCCTACTCCGACATCGACCTGCTGATCCTGCTGGACAGCGCCGATCACGAGATCTTTCGCGATTCCATCGAGCGTTTTCTCACGCTGCTGTGGGACATTGGCCTGGAAGTCGGTCAGAGCGTGCGCTCGGTGGACGAATGCGCCGAAGAAGCCCGCGCCGACCTCACCGTCATCACCAACCTGATGGAAAGCCGCACCATCGCTGGCCCCGAGCGTTTGCGCCAGCGCATGCTCGAAGTCACCAGCACCGCGCACATGTGGCCGAGCAAGGATTTCTTCCTGGCCAAGCGTGCCGAGCAGAAAGCCCGGCACCACAAATACAACGACACCGAATACAACCTGGAACCCAACGTCAAAGGCTCGCCTGGCGGGTTGCGGGATATCCAGACGATCCTGTGGGTAGCCCGGCGCCAGTACGGCACTCTGAACCTGCGCGCCCTGGCGGGCGAAGGGTTCCTGGTTGAGAGCGAAAACGCCCTGCTCGCCTCATCCCAGGAGTTCTTGTGGAAAGTCCGCTACGCCCTGCACATGCTGGCCGGCCGCTCCGAGGACCGCCTGCTGTTTGACCACCAGCGCTCCATCGCCACCCTGCTGGGGTTTGAGGGTGAAGACGCAAAGACCAGCATCGAAAGCTTCATGCAGCAGTATTACCGGGTGGTCATGAGCATTGCCCAGCTCAGCGACCTGATCATCCAGCACTTCGAAGAAGTCATCCTGGCCCCCGAAGACGAAGCTCCACCGCAGCCGATCAACTCGCGCTTCCAGTTGCACGACGGTTACATCGAGGCGCGCAACGACAACGTGTTCCGCCGCACGCCGTTCGCGATGCTGGAGATCTTCGTGCTGATGGCCCAGCAGCCGGAAATCAAAGGCGTGCGCGCCGACACCATCCGCCTGCTGCGCGAAAACCGTCACTTGATCGATGACGACTTCCGCAACGATATCCGCAACACCAGCCTGTTCATCGAGCTGTTCAAATGCAAGATCGGCATCCATCGCAACCTGCGGCGCATGAACCGTTACGGCATCCTTGGGCGCTACCTGCCAGAGTTCGGCTTTATCGTCGGGCAGATGCAGCACGACCTGTTCCACATCTATACGGTGGACGCCCACACCCTGAACCTGATCAAGCACCTGCGTAAGTTGCAGTACACCCAGGTGTCAGAGAAATTCCCGCTGGCCAGTAAACTCATGGCCAAGCTGCCCAAGCCCGAACTGATCTACCTGGCCGGGCTGTACCACGACATCGGCAAGGGCCGGCATGGCGATCACTCTGAGGTCGGTGCCGTTGACGCCGAAGCGTTCTGCCAGCGCCATCAGTTGCCCGTGTGGGACAGCCGCCTGATCGTCTGGCTGGTGCAAAACCACTTGGTGATGTCGACCACCGCCCAGCGCAAGGACTTGTCCGACCCGCAGGTGATCCACGACTTCGCCGGGATCGTCGGCGACGAGACCCGCCTCGACTACCTGTACGTGCTGACCGTTTCCGATATCAACGCCACCAACCCGACGCTGTGGAACTCCTGGCGCGCCAGCCTGCTGCGCCAGCTGTACACCGAGACCAAGCGCGCCCTGCGCCGCGGCCTGGAAAACCCGGTAGACCGCGAAGAACAGATCCGCCGTACCCAAAGCGCGGCCCTGGACATTCTGGTACGCGGCGGCAACGACCCGGACGACGTCGAGCAGTTGTGGTCGCAACTGGGGGACGATTACTTCCTGCGCCACACCGCCGGCGATGTGGCTTGGCACAGTGACGCGATCCTGCAGCAACCGGCCGATGGCGGCCCGCTGGTGTTGATCAAGGAAACCACCCAGCGCGAATTCGAAGGCGGCACGCAGATCTTCATCTATGCGCCGGACCAGCACGACTTCTTCGCCGTGACCGTGGCGGCGATGGACCAGCTCAACCTGAACATCCACGATGCGCGGGTGATCACTTCCAGCAGCCAGTTCACCCTCGACACCTATATCGTGCTCGACACCGAAGGCGAGTCGATTGGCGATAACCCCGCACGTGTGAAAAAGATCCGCGAAGGCCTTACCGAGGCCCTGCGCAACCCTGACGACTATCCGACCATCATCCAGCGCCGGGTACCGCGCCAGCTCAAGCACTTTGCGTTTGCGCCACAGGTGACCATTTCCAACGACGCCCAGCGCCCGGTGACAGTGCTGGAACTCAGCGCGCCGGATCGCCCTGGCCTGCTGGCGCGTATCGGCGGGATATTCCTGGAGTTCGACCTGTCGTTGCAGAACGCCAAGATTGCGACCCTCGGCGAACGCGTGGAAGACGTGTTCTTCATCACCGACGCCGACAACCAGCCGCTGTCCGACCCTGAGCTGTGCCGGCGCTTGCAGGAAGCCATCGTGCAGCAGTTGAGCGTGACCCAGGAGCCTGGGGTCGAGCTCACCCGGCTGACTATTTGATTATTGATTTTGTTAACCCGATTCATGTGGGAGCTGGCTTGCCTGCGATAGGGTCGCCACGGTGTAGCTGGCACACCGAGGCGATGCCTACGCAGGCAAGCCAGCTCCCACAGAGTCCGCGCTTATCTAAGAGACTTTTATGAACAACGCCCTGAACCAGCTCCAGCCCTACCCGTTCGAAAAACTGCGCGCCCTGCTCGGCAGCGTTACGCCAAACCCGGACAAGCGCCCGATCGCGCTGTCCATCGGCGAGCCCAAGCACAAGTCCCCGGAGTTCGTTGCCAAAGCGCTGGCCGACAACCTCGACCAGATGGCGGTTTACCCGACCACACTGGGCATCCCGGCCCTGCGCGAGGCCATCGGCGCCTGGTGCGAACGCCGCTTCAACGTGCCCAAGGGCTGGCTCGATCCGGCGCGCAATATCCTGCCGGTCAACGGCACCCGTGAAGCGCTGTTCGCCTTCACCCAAACCGTGGTCAATCGCGGTGACGATGCGCTGGTGGTGAGCCCGAACCCGTTCTACCAGATCTACGAAGGCGCCGCGTTCCTGGCCGGGGCCAAGCCGCATTACCTGCCGTGCCTCGATGCCAATGGCTTCAACCCGGACTTCGATGCCGTGACGCCGGATATCTGGAAACGCTGCCAGATCCTGTTCCTGTGCTCCCCGGGTAACCCGACCGGCGCATTGATCCCGGTCGAGACCTTGAAAAAGCTCATCGCACTGGCCGACGAATACGACTTCGTGATCGCCGCCGACGAGTGCTACAGCGAGCTGTACTTCGACGAACAAACCCCGCCGCCAGGCCTGCTGAGCGCCTGCGTCGAACTGGGGCGCCAGGACTTCAAGCGTTGCGTGGTGTTCCATAGCCTGTCCAAGCGCTCCAACCTGCCGGGCCTGCGTTCCGGTTTCGTGGCGGGCGACGCTGACATCCTCAAGGCCTTCCTGCTGTACCGCACCTACCACGGCTGCGCGATGCCTGTACAAACCCAACTGGCCAGCATCGCGGCCTGGCAGGACGAAGCCCACGTACAGGCCAACCGTGACCTGTACCGGGAAAAATTCGACGCTGTGCTGGCCATCCTCAAGCCGGTGCTGGACGTGCAAAGCCCTGACGGTGGGTTTTACCTGTGGCCGAATGTGAATGGCGATGATGCGGCGTTCTGCCGGGACTTGTTCGTAGAAGAACACGTGACCGTGGTGCCGGGTTCGTACCTGTCGCGGGAAGTGGACGGTTTCAACCCGGGCGCCGGGCGTGTGCGCATGGCATTGGTTGCGCCGTTGGCGGAGTGTGTCGAATCGGCGGAACGGATCCGGGATTTTATCCAGCGTCACCGCTAAGTGTTACCTGGGTCATTTCACCGGCCCCAGATTCGCCTCACTCATATCCAAATCAGCCAACACCTCCCTCAAAACGTCATCACCGATCTGGTGATGACGGCTCAAGCTATACAATTCCAAACGCTGTGCCCGCAGGGCCTTGAGCCTTAATTTGCGCTCAAGCAGGTCCATCTGCTGCGCCAGCGCCTGGGCTTCAGCCGAGTCGTTGAACACTTCCAACTGGTGGCGATATTCAGACATCAGACGAGCCTTGAGCTCAGTCGCGAGCGCCGCCTGGGCAGCGTCCTGAGTTTCGGGGTCAGCGGGCTCTTCGGCTTCCAGGGCGTGGATCGCGGCAACGGCGGTCTTCTTCCAAGCCTCGCGTACCTCGTTATGGCGCTTTTCATCCGGACTCTTCTCGATACCGCGCAATAGCAGCGGCAACGCAATACACGCCGCAATCAGTGACAGCAGGATCACCCCGGCCGCAATGAAGATCAGCAAATCGCGCTCAGGAAAGTCCTGGCCCGGCGCCAGCAGCAACGGCACCGACATCACACCGGCCAGGGTCACCGCACCGCGTACGCCACCGACAGTCAGCAGCCAACAAGACCGGGCGGTGGGCACCAGCGTCAGTTCGCTTTTCCCACGCACCCTGCGCAACAACCCCGACAGACGCCAGATGCTCTGAACCCAGACAAACCGCAGTACTACCAGCACCAGGAAAATCCCGATCACGTCGAGGCAGCGATAGAACAACGCTGGCCATAACGTGGGCTCATGGCTCACCACAGCCTTGATGATGTCCGGCAGTTGCAGGCCCAACAGCAAGAAGATCAGGCCGTTGAAGGCAAACTCCAGTAACGACCAAACGCTGCGGTTGAGCAACCGTGTACTGGTCTGGCGTGGCAACAGGTCGAGCCAGCTTTGCATCATGCCCGCCGCGACTGCCGACAAGATGCCCGATGCACCCAGGCGTTCGGCCAATACATAGGCGGCAAACGGCAGCAACAACATAAACACCACGTGAGTCGCCGGATCATCCCAACCACGGGCGATCATCCATGCACGCAGGCGGCCGACCAGCCAGCTCAGCGCCACGCCAACGGCCAGGCCACCCACCGCCACCAGCACAAACGTCAGACTGGCATCCGCCAGGGAGAACACCCCGGTCAACGCCGCCGCCAGCGCGAACTTGAACGTCACCAGGCCCGACGCATCATTCATCAAGGCCTCGCCCTGCAGCATGTGCATCAACGGCGTAGGCAGGCGATTCTGAGAAATGGCCGACACCGCCACCGCGTCCGTCGGCGATAAAACTGCTGCCAAGGCGAATGCCACTGGTAGCGGGATCGTAGGCAAAATCCAATGTATGAAGTAGCCGGCACCGACTACGGTAAACAGCACGAGCCCCACCGCCAGCGTCAAGATCGGCCCGCGCAGCCGCCAAAACTCACGTTTGGGCATGCGCCAGCCGTCCGAAAACAATAGCGGCGGCAAGAACAGAAACAGGAACAACTCCGGGTCCAGCGCCACATGCAGTCCCAGCGTGGGCCAAGCCAGCAGGGCGCCGGCAGCAATCTGCACCAAGGGCAACGGCAGAGGAATGACACGCCCGACCAGACGCGAAACGCTGACCAGCATCAGCAGGATAAGAACGGTGTAGGCGGTTTGCATAACGCGGGTTTCCCAGACTATCGACTTGCAACGACACACATCAGGCAACAACTGGCAGTTGAAGTGCCATATTACCCAGCTATGTTACCCGCCTATGCCGCCAGTCGGCATTTGCACATAAGTCGCACGCCAGCATGACGAGGGGCACCACTGGCCGCTGGTCGTGGCATAATCCGGGTCCTTTGGTTTTCAGCATCTTAAAGGGGGCGATTCCTTGGCCGCTTCAAGCAAAACGTTGCACCTTTTTGGCATCAAAGCCTGCGACACCATGAAAAAGGCGCGCACCTGGCTCGATGAGCACGCTGTGAGCTATGAGTTCCACGACTACAAAACGGCCGGTATCGACCGCGAACACTTGACCCAATGGTGCAACGAGCACGGTTGGCAGGTGGTTTTGAACCGTGCGGGCACCACCTTTCGCAAACTCGAAGACGAACGCAAAGCCGATCTCGATCAGTCGAAAGCCATTGAATTGATGCTCGCACAACCCTCGATGATCAAGCGCCCGGTGCTTGATCTCGGTGACAGAACCCTGATTGGCTTCAAGCCAGATAGTTATTCGGCGGCCCTCAAGTAGGCCAGCCTTTCCCATTTTTGTAGAGGTAACAGCATGTCCAATTCCCTGTTCAGCCTGGGCTTCGGCGTCGGCACTCAGAACCGCCAAGGTGCTTGGCTGGAAGTGTTTTACGCACAACCGCTGCTCAACCCATCGGCTGAAATCGTCGCCGCTATCGCCCCGATCCTGGGTTACACCGAAGGCAACCAGGCGATCACCTTCACCATCAGCCAAGCGCTGCAACTGGCTGATGCCCTCAAGAACGTCGACGCGACCCAAGCGGCGCTGCTCAATCGCCTGGCTGAAAGCCACACCCCGCTGGTCGCCACCCTGCTGGCCGAAGACGCAGCACTGACCTCCACGCCTGAGGCCTACCTCAAGCTGCACCTGCTGTCCCATCGCCTGGTCAAGCCGCACGGCCTGAGCCTGGCCGGTGTGTTCCCGCAACTGCCGAACGTAGCCTGGACCAGCCAGGGCGCAATCGACATCAACGAGCTGGCCGAACGTCAGCTGGAAGCGCGCCTGCGTGGCGAGTTGCTGGAAGTGTTCTCGGTGGACAAGTTCCCGAAAATGACCGACTACGTGGTGCCGGCTGGCGTGCGTATCGCTGACGCCGCACGTATCCGCCTGGGCGCGTACGTGGGCGAAGGCACCACCGTGATGCACGAAGGTTTCGTCAACTTCAACGCCGGCACCGAAGGCCCGGGCATGATCGAAGGCCGTGTATCGGCGGGCGTGTTCGTCGGCAAGGGCTCGGACCTGGGCGGCGGTTGCTCCACCATGGGCACCCTGTCGGGCGGCGGCAACATCGTGATCAAGGTTGGCGAAGGCTGCCTGATCGGTGCCAACGCCGGTATCGGTATCCCGTTGGGCGACCGCAATACCGTAGAGTCGGGCCTGTACGTCACCGCCGGCACCAAGGTTGCGCTGCTGGACGAGCAGAACCAACTGGTAAAAGTGGTCAAGGCGCGTGAACTGGCCGGCCAGCCGGACCTGCTGTTCCGCCGCAACTCCGAGACCGGTGCCGTGGAGTGCAAAACCCACAAATCGGCCATCGAACTGAACGAAGCGCTGCACGCTCACAACTAAGCAGCCACTCGATGCCACTAGCGGGCCCCGATCCTGGGGCTCGTTTATACGAGTTTGAACACCATGCTTGTGCCCTCCCCCTGGCGCACCGATTTCCCGGCCATCGCCACCCTGCAACGGCAAGACCAGACCTATCTGGACAACGCCGCTACCACACAAAAACCCCAGGCCCTGTTGGATGCCATCAGCCATTACTACGCCAATGGCGCAGCCAATGTGCACCGTGCCCAGCATTTGCCAGGCGCCCATGCGACCCAGGCTTTCGAAGACAGCCGCAGCAAGGTCGCGCAGTGGTTGAACGCAGGTGAAAGCGGGCAAATCGTGTTTACCCACGGCGCAACCTCTGCGCTGAACCTCTTGGCCTATGGCCTTGAGCATCTATTCAATGCGGGCGATGAGATTGTTATCAGCGCCCTCGAACACCACGCCAACCTGCTGCCGTGGCAGCAATTGGCCAAGCGTCGCGCCTTGGAACTGGTGGTGCTACCCCTGGGTGATGACGGCGTGATCGACCTCACCGCCGCCGCCGAGCTGATCGGCCCACGCACACGCCTGCTGGCCGTGAGCCAGTTATCTAACGTGTTGGGCGCCTGGCAACCGCTGGAAGCCCTGCTCGCACTGGCCCGCCCCTATGGCGCTTTGACCGTGGTCGACGGCGCCCAAGGCATCGTCCATGGCCGTCATGACGTGCACGCATTGGGTTGCGACTTCTACGTATTCTCCAGCCACAAGCTCTACGGCCCGGATGGCGTCGGCGTGCTGTTTGGCCGCAATGAAGCCCTGCATCACCTGCGTCACTGGCAGTTTGGTGGTGAGATGGTGCAGCAGGCCGACTACCACAGCGCCAGTTTCCGCCCGGCGCCGCTGGGGTTCGAAGCCGGTACTCCGCCGATTGCCAGCGTGATCGGCCTGGGTGCCAGCCTGGACTACCTGAGTTCGCTGGACCAGCCAGCCGTAATGGCCCATGAAGCAGCCTTGCATGACTACCTGTTGCGCGGGCTCAAAGCACGCAATGGCGTGCAGGTACTGGGATCACCCCATGTGGCACTGGTCAGCTTCGTGGTTGAAGGCGTGCACAACGCCGACCTTGCCCACCTGCTGACCGAACAAGGCATTGCCGTGCGCGCTGGCCATCATTGTGCGATGCCACTGCTCAAGGCGATGCACTTGTCGGGGGCGATCCGTGTGTCGCTTGCGCTGTACAACGACTCCGATGACCTGGAGCGCTTCTTTGAAGCGCTGGACCAAGCGCTGGATATGTTGCGATGAGCTTGCCCGTTGATGCGACGAACGCGCTTGAAGCGTTCCAAGCCGTCGGTAGCTGGGAACAGCGCGCCCGCATGCTGATGCAATGGGGCGAACGCATGCCCGCCCTGGCCACTGAAGACAAAGTCGACGCCAACCTGGTGCAGGGTTGCGAAAGCCTGGTCTGGTTGGTGGGGCGTTTGCAGGATGGGCATTGGCAGTTTGCTGCGAGCAGCGATGCGCGGTTGATTCGCGGGCTGGTGGCGTTGCTGCTGGCGCGAGTGAATGGGCTTTCTGCCGTCGAGCTGCAGGCGGTGGACTTGCCCGACTGGTTCAATCAATTGGGCCTTTCCCGCCAACTGTCACCGTCCCGCAGCAATGGCTTGAATGCAGTGTTGCAGCGCATGCGAGAACTAAGCCGTACATAAAGCTAAATGTGGGAGCTGGCTTGCCTGCGATAGCAACACCGGTGTGTGACTGATACACCGAGGTGTCTGCATCGCAGGCAAGCCAGCTCCCACATTTTGAGTCAGTGCAGGGCAGTGAGATCTAGGTGGGCTTGACCCGCTCCGAAGGCCTGCGCACCCCGGCCACAATCTTGTCTACCGCTTTCGTCGCCGCGACCATGCCGAACGTGGCCGTGACCATCATCACCGCGCCAAACCCTCCGGCGCAGTCCAGCTTCACCCCGTCACCCACGAAACTCTTCTGCAGGCAAATGCTGCCGTCCGGCTTGGGATAGCGCAGTTGCTCGGTGGAAAACACACACGGCACGCTGTAATGACGTGTAACGGTGCGCGAGAAGCCGTAATCGCGGCGCAGCGTGGAGCGCACTTTCGACGCCAACGGGTCATTGAAGGTGCGGTTCAGGTCGCACACCTGGATCAGCGTCGGGTCGATCTGCCCGCCCGCACCGCCAGTGGTGATGATCTGGATCTTGCGGCGCTTGCACCAGGCGATCAGCGCAGCCTTGGCGTTGACGGCGTCGATGCAGTCGATCACGCAATCAATATTGGGTGTGATGTATTCGGCCATGGTGTCGCGGGTGACGAAATCCGCAACCGCATGCACGGTGCAATCCGGGTTGATACCACGCAGGCGTTCGGCCATCACCTCGACCTTGGGTTTGCCCACGGTGCTGTCCAGCGCGTGCAACTGGCGGTTGCTGTTGCTCACGCAGACGTCGTCCAGGTCAAACAGCGAAATCTCGCCCACACCGCACCGGGCCATGGCTTCTGCCGCCCAGGAGCCCACGCCGCCGACGCCGACGATCGCCACGTGGGCCGCTTTCAAGCGTTCCAGGCCTTCAATGCCATACAAGCGGGCGACGCCTGCAAACCGCGGATCTTCTGTACTCATGACCATTACCCCAAAAACCGGCGCGCATTATGGGCTACGGAGCGGCAAGTTTTAAGCTACAAGTTACAAGTTAAGAACTTAGATGGCCTTTTGCTGACTAACGTCCGGCTTTTCTCTGTCTGCTATACGCTCAGGGAAGCGTCGGTGTAGGATGCGCGCCGTTCGGCGCTGGCCGACACCTCTTTTCGTTCCACACCCTTTGGAACCCGAAATAACCATGGCATCGCGTAAATTTGGACTCAACCTGGTGATCGTGTTGGCAATCGCCGCACTGTTTACCGGCTTCTGGGCGCTGATCAACCGCCCCGTCACTGCTCCCAACTGGCCTGAGCAGATCTCCGGTTTTTCCTACTCGCCGTTCCAACAAGGCCAGTTCCCACAGAAAGACCAATACCCCACCGACGATCAGATGCGCCGTGACCTTGAGATCATGAGCAAGCTGACGGACAACATCCGTACCTACTCGGTCGACGGCACGCTGGGAGACATCCCCAAGCTGGCGGAAGAGTTCGGCCTGCGGGTAACCCTGGGTATCTGGATCAGCCCGGACCTGGAACGTAACGAGCGTGAAATCCAGCGCGCCATCGAGATCGCCAACAGCTCGCGCAGCGTAGTGCGGGTGGTGGTCGGCAACGAAGCCTTGTTCCGTGAGGAAATCACCCCAGAAGCACTGATCGTGCTGCTGGACCGCGTACGCGCCGCAGTGAAAGTGCCGGTGACAACGTCCGAGCAATGGCACATCTGGGAAAAGAACCCGCAACTGGCCAAGCACGTCGACCTGATCGCCGCGCACATCCTGCCGTTCTGGGAATACATTCCGATGGACAAGGCCGGCCAGTACGTACTCGACCGCGCGAAAGACCTGAAGAAACTGTTCCCGAAAAAGCCACTGCTGCTGTCGGAAGTTGGCTGGCCGAGCAACGGCCGCATGCGTGGTGGCAATGAAACGTCCCCGGCCGACCAGGCGATTTACCTGCGTACGCTGGTGAACAAGCTGAACCGCCAGGGCTACAACTATTTCGTGATCGAGGCCTTCGATCAGCCGTGGAAAGTCAGCGACGAAGGCTCCGCCGGCGCTTACTGGGGTGTGTACAACGCGGCGCGCCAGCAGAAATTCAACTTTGAAGGGCCGGTGGTCGCGATTCCGCAATGGCGCGTACTGGCCATCGGTTCGGTGGTGCTCGCGCTGCTGTCCCTGACCCTGCTGATGATCGACGGCTCGGCCCTGCGCCAGCGTGGCCGCACGTTCCTGACGTTTATCGCGTTCCTGTGCGGGTCGGTGCTGGTGTGGATTGGCTACGACTACAGCCAGCAATACAGCACGTGGTTCAGTGTCACCGTGGGCATTCTTCTGGCCCTCGGCGCACTCGGCGTGTTTATCGTGCTGCTGACCGAGGCCCATGAACTGGCAGAAGCGGTATGGACCCACAAGCGTCGGCGTGAATTCCTGCCGGTCGAAGGTGATTCGGACTACCGCCCGAAAGTGTCGATCCACGTGCCGTGCTACAACGAGCCGCCGGAGATGGTCAAACAGACCCTCGACGCCCTGGCAGCGCTGGACTACCCGGACTACGAAGTCCTGATCATCGACAACAACACCAAGGACCCTGCTGTATGGGAACCGGTGCGCGACTACTGCGAGACCCTGGGCCCGCGCTTCAAGTTCTTCCACGTCGCGCCCCTGGCCGGCTTCAAGGGCGGCGCCCTGAACTACCTGATCCCGCACACCGCCAAGGACGCCGAAGTGATCGCGGTAATCGACTCGGATTACTGCGTGTCGCCGAACTGGCTCAAGCACATGGTGCCGCACTTCGCCGACCCGAAAATCGCCGTGGTGCAGTCGCCGCAGGACTACCGCGACCAGAACGAAAGCACCTTCAAGAAGCTCTGCTATGCGGAATACAAGGGTTTCTTCCATATCGGCATGGTCACCCGCAACGACCGTGACGCGATCATCCAGCACGGCACCATGACCATGACCCGTCGCTCGGTGCTCGAAGAGCTGGGCTGGGCCGATTGGTGTATCTGTGAAGACGCCGAGTTGGGCCTACGGGTATTTGAGAAAGGTCTGTCGGCGGCGTATTACCACGACAGCTACGGCAAGGGCTTGATGCCGGATACCTTTATCGACTTCAAGAAACAGCGTTTCCGTTGGGCGTACGGTGCGATCCAGATCATCAAGCGTCACACCGCAAGCCTTTTGCGCGGCAAGGACACCGAGCTGACCCGTGGCCAGCGCTATCACTTCCTCGCGGGCTGGTTGCCGTGGGTGGCGGACGGCATGAACATCTTCTTCACCGTGGGCGCCCTGTTGTGGTCGGCGGCGATGATCATCGTGCCAACACGGGTTGACCCGCCGCTGCTGATTTTCGCGATCCCGCCGTTGGCGCTGTTCGTGTTCAAGGTGGGCAAGATCATCTTCCTGTACCGTCGCGCGGTTGGCGTGAACCTAAAAGATGCGTTCTGCGCGGCCTTGGCCGGTTTGGCGTTGTCCCACACCATCGCCAAAGCAGTGCTGTATGGCTTCTTCACCACCAGTATTCCGTTCTTTCGTACACCGAAAAACGCGGATAACCACGGCTTCTGGGTAGCCATCTCCGAAGCCCGCGAAGAAATGTTCATCATGCTGCTGTTGTGGGGCGCCGCGCTGGGGATCTACCTCGTGCAGGGCCTGCCGAGCAATGACATCCGCTTCTGGGTGGTGATGCTGCTGGTGCAGTCGCTGCCGTATGTGGCGGCGTTGATCATGGCGTTCCTGTCGTCGCTGCCTAAACCAGCGGCTGAGCCAGAGCCCGCACCCGCTGCGTAAAAACTTGCGCAATGCACTAAACGGCGGCCTCTGGTCGCCGTTTTGCTATAAGATAACGGCCGTTTTGTGCGCCTTGCCTGCTCATTTTATAAAGCTGTGGAGTTTCCCCATGACGGCCCATGCCGACCTTTCGCCGACCCTTCAACTTGCCATCGACCTGATCCGTCGCCCCTCCGTGACGCCGATCGACGCCGATTGCCAGAAGCTGATGATGCAGCGCCTGGGCGACGCCGGTTTTGCGCTTGAGCCGATGCGCATTGAAGACGTGGATAACTTCTGGGCCACCCACGGCAAGCACGACGGCCCGGTGCTGTGCTTTGCCGGCCACACCGATGTGGTACCGACTGGCCCGGTTCAGGCCTGGCAGAACGACCCGTTCGACGCGCTGATCGACGAAAACGGCATGCTCTGTGGGCGTGGCGCGGCCGACATGAAAGGCAGCCTGGCCGCGATGCTGGTGGCTTCTGAGCGTTTCGTCGCCGACTACCCGGACCACAAAGGCTCGGTGGCCTTCCTGATCACCAGCGATGAAGAAGGTCCGGCGCACCACGGCACCAAAGCCGTGATCGAACGCCTGGCCGCCCGCAAGGAGCGCCTGGACTGGTGCATTGTCGGCGAACCATCGAGCACTACATTGGTAGGCGATGTGGTCAAGAATGGTCGTCGTGGCTCCCTCGGCGCCACCTTGACCGTACGCGGTGTGCAGGGCCACGTGGCCTACCCGCACTTGGCGAAGAATCCGATTCACCTGGCCGCACCGGCCCTGGCGGAACTGGCTGCCGAGCATTGGGATGATGGCAACGCCTTTTTCCCGCCCACCAGCTTCCAGATCTCCAACCTGAACTCCGGCACCGGCGCCACCAACGTGATTCCCGGTGACCTGACGGCGGTGTTCAACTTCCGCTTCTCCACCGAGTCCACCGTCGAAGGCCTGCAGCAACGTGTAGCGGCAATCCTCGACAAGCACGGCCTGGATTGGCACGTGGAGTGGGCGCTGTCGGGCCTGCCGTTCCTCACCGAACCGGGCGCGTTGCTGGATGCGGTATCCGCGAGCATCAAGGCAATCACCGGGCGTGAAACCAAGGCGTCCACCAGCGGCGGTACGTCGGATGGGCGTTTCATCGCCACCCTCGGTACCCAGGTGGTCGAATTGGGCCCGGTCAACGCGACGATTCACCAAGTGAATGAGCGCATCCTGGCCAGTGACCTCGATGTGCTGACCGAAATCTACTACCAAACCCTGATCAAGTTGCTCGCCTGATGCTCGCTTGCCCCATTTGCAGCGCCCCGCTCAACGCGGTGGACAATGGCGTGGCGTGCCCGGCCGGGCACCGTTTCGACCGCGCGCGCCAGGGTTACCTGAACCTGCTGCCGGTGCAGCACAAGAACAGCCGCGACCCGGGCGACAACCTCGCCATGGTCGAGGCTCGCCGCGACTTCCTCAACGCCGGGCATTACGCGCCGGTGGCCAAGCGCCTGGCCGAATTGGCCGCTGAACGCGCTCCACAGCGCTGGGTGGACATCGGTTGTGGCGAGGGCTACTACACCGCGCAAATCGCCGATGCCCTGCCCCACGCCGATGGCTACGCACTGGATATTTCCAAGGAAGCGGTCAAGCGCGCGTGCAAGCGCAACCCCCATCTGACTTGGTTGATCGCCAGCATGGCCCGCGTGCCGTTGGCCGACGCCAGTTGCCAGTTCCTGGCCAGTGTCTTCAGCCCTTTGGACTGGGAAGAGGCTAAACGCCTGCTCAGCCCTGGCGGCGGTTTGATGAAGGTCGGCCCCACCAGCGGCCACCTGATGGAATTGCGCGAGCGCCTGTACGACGAAGTGCGTGAGTACACTGACGACAAGCACCTGGCCCTGGTGCCAGAGGGCATGAGCCTTGCGCACAGCGAAACCCTGGAGTTCACGCTGAGCCTGGCCGAGCCCCAGGACCGCGCCAACCTGCTGGCCATGACGCCCCACGGCTGGCGTGCCAGCGCCGAGCGTCGCACCCAAGTGATCGAGGCGGCCGAGCCGCTGCTGGTCACCGTGTCGATGCGCTACGACTATTTCGTGCTTCAATAACCGACTTTTCCGCGAATGGATTTTTAAAATCCCGCAACGAGGAACATCCATGCGCCAACCCGATATCGAGATTTACCTGAAGGACGCCGACGTCGACCACCGAGCCATCGCCGCCTGGCTGGGCGCCGCCCTGGGCCCGTGTACCGACTGGGTCCAGAAGGGCCAAACCTACAAGTGCAAGGCCGGCAACGTGCCCGTGACCTGGCTGCCGAAAGCCGTAGGCAAATGGAACAGCCTATACCTGGAAAGCGACCAGACCCCGTGGGACGACGACATCGCCTGCGCCCGCGCTGCGTTTGCCGCACTGAACGTCGAAGTGCGTTGCGCGCCGGGCACGTGGGTTGAAGAGGAAGGTGAAGAAAGCGCCGACACCTGGATTCGTATCAGCGAAGACGGTGAAGAACAGATCACCTGGAAAACTGCCTGATTTAAAGCTGCAAATACAATCAATGTGGGAGCTGGCTTGCCTGCGATGCAAACACCTCGGTCTATCAGCAAGACCACAGTGATGCTATCGCAGGCAAGCCAGCTCCCACAGTTGATTGGGTTACCAGAACAGCATTGGGTCAGCCTTACAGCCCCACCACATCCTCCGCCTGCAACCCCTTCTCGCCGGTCACCACGGCGTATTCCACCTGCTGGCCCTCGGCCAGGGAGCGGTGGCCTTCACCACGAATGGCGCGGTAGTGCACAAACACATCCTTGCCGTCTTCGCGCTGAATGAACCCATAACCCTTTGCATCGTTGAACCACTTCACGTTGCCTGTTTCGCGCGTTGCCATTTGTCTTACTCCCACTTGCATTTTTATTGTTGAGTGCCGCATTGAACTGCCGAGTATAAGACAGGCTCAAAAACGATCAACTCAAGTTTACATCGCTGCTTTTTTGCCGATTTTCGGCGAATACGGCACACTACCGGCCCGAGCACCTGCTCGGTTTTAACCACTTGAAGCAGCACGCCTATGACCCGCTCCCCGTTCCGCCGTCTGGTGTTTGGCGCCTTGCGCCGACTGTTGTACCTCTGGGTTCGCTCGGAGACGATCAACCAGTCGTCCCTTACCCTTAACCTGGACCGCAGCCGGCCGGTGTTCTACGTCCTGCAATCGCCCTCCCTTACTGAATTGGCCGTGGTCGATGCCGAGTGCACCAAGGCCGGCCTGCCACGCCCGGTGCTACCGGTATCGGTGGGCCCGCTGATGGAACCGGCGGCGTTCTTCTACCTCACGCCGGAGCCGGACTGGCTTGGCCGTCAGGACAAGCGCGGCGCGCCGCCCACCTTGACGCGCCTGGTCAATACCCTGACCGAACACGCCGAAGAGAATGCACAAATCATTCCGGTCAGCGTGTTCTGGGGGCAATCGCCCGAGAGCGAGTCCAGCCCGTGGAAACTGCTGTTTGCCGACAGCTGGGCCGTTACCGGCCGTCTGCGCCGACTGCTGAGTATCCTGATCCTCGGTCGCAAGACCCGTGTGCAATTCTCTGCGCCCATCAACCTGCGTGAATTGATCGAGCACAATAAAGGTCACGAACGCACGGTGCGCATGGCCCAACGCATCCTGCGGGTGCATTTCCGCAACCTGAAAACCGCCGTGATCGGCCCCGACCTGTCTCACCGCCGCAACCTGGTGAAGGGCCTGGTCAACATGCCGCTGGTGCGCCAGGCCATTGCCGATGAAGCCGAACGGGAAAAAATCAGCCCGGAAAAGGCCAAGGCCCAGGCCCTGCGCTACGGCAACGAGATCGCCTCGGACTACACCTACACCGCGATCCGCTTCCTCGAAGTGGTATTGAGCTGGTTCTGGAACAAGATCTACGACGGCATCAAGGTCAATAACATCGAAGGCGTGCAGAAGGTTGCCCAGGGCTACGAGGTGATCTACGTCCCCTGCCACCGCAGCCATATCGACTACCTGTTGTTGTCCTATCTGCTGTTCAAGAACGGTCTGACGCCACCGCACATCGCCGCCGGCATCAACCTGAACATGCCGGTGATCGGCAGCCTGTTGCGCCGTGGCGGTGCGTTTTTCATGCGCCGTACCTTCAAGGGCAACCCGCTGTACACCTCAGTGTTCAACGAATACCTGCACACCCTATTCACCAAGGGTTTCCCGGTGGAGTATTTCGTCGAGGGCGGGCGCTCGCGCACCGGGCGCATGCTGCAACCCAAGACCGGGATGCTGGCGATCACCCTGCGCAGCTTTTTGCGCTCATCGCGCATGCCAATCGTGTTCGTGCCGGTGTACATCGGCTATGAGCGTGTGCTCGAAGGCCGCACCTACCTCGGCGAGTTACGTGGCGCGAGCAAGAAGAAAGAGTCGATCTTCGATATTTTCAAAGTGGTCGGCGCGCTCAAGCAGCGTTTTGGCCAGGTCGCGGTCAACTTCGGCGAGCCGATCAAGCTGGCCGAATTCCTCGACAACGAACAACCCGACTGGCGCTCCCAGGAACTGGCCCCGAACTACAAACCGGCGTGGCTCAACGAAACCACTAACCGTCTCGGCGAGCAGGTAGCCCGCCACTTGAACGAAGCCGCTGCCGTGAACCCGGTGAACCTGGTGGCCCTGGCACTGCTGTCCACCACGCGCCTGGCCCTGGATGAACAGGCCATGGCACGCCAGTTGGACCTGTACCTGGCGCTGCTGCGCCGCGTGCCTTACTCGCCCCACACCACCTTGCCCGAAGGCGATGGCATGGCGCTGATCAAGCATGTCAAAGACATGGACCTGCTGTCGGAGCAGAGCGACGCCCTCGGTAAGATTCTGTACCTGGACGAGCAGAACGCCGTCCTGATGACCTACTACCGCAACAACGTGCTGCACATCTTCGCGTTGCCTGCGTTGCTGGCGAGCTTCTTCCAGAGCAGCTCGCGGATGAGCCGCGAACAGATCCTGCGCTACACCCACGCCCTGTACCCGTACCTGCAATCGGAACTGTTTATTCGCTGGTCACTGGAGGAGTTGGACACGGTCGTCGACCAATGGCTCGAAGCCTTTGTCGAACAGGGCCTGCTGCGCTTTGAAAATGACGTGTTCCTGCGCCCGGCGCCGAGTTCACGGCATTTTGTGCTGCTGACCCTGCTGTCCAAGAGCATTGCCCAGACCCTGCAACGCTTCTACATGGCGATCTCGCTGCTGCTCAACAGCGGCCAGAACAGCATCAGCGCCGAAGAATTGGAGGATTTGTGCACGATCATGGCCCAGCGCCTGTCGATCCTGCATGGCCTCAATGCCCCGGAGTTTTTCGACAAGAGTCTTTTCCGACATTTCATCCAGACCCTGCTGGAGCAAGATGTGCTGCGCCGCGATGAAGCCGGCAAATTGAGTTACCACGACATGCTCGGTGAACTGGCCGAAGGCGCCGCCAAACGTGTGCTGCCGGCGGAGATTCGTTTGTCGATCCGCCAGGTGGCGTTGCACCGCGTGGATGACACCCCGGTCGAATCTGAAGCCGTCAAACCTGAATAAAGCCGCTAGATTGAATAAGGCGCCGGGCGGTTTCCGGCGCCGTTTACAAGGAGCTAGACCATGAAAAAGATCATCCTCCTGGGCCTCACCGCCCTGCTCGGAGCCTGCCAATCCATGACGCCCGCACCCAAGGCCAGCCTCGACGGCGAAGTGTTTTACCTGCAACGCATCGCCTTGCCGCCGACCGCCACCTTGAGCGTCAGCCTGCAAGATGTCTCCCTGGCCGACGCACCGGCGGTGACCCTGGCTGAACAGAAAGGCCCGGTCAAAGGCCAGGTGCCGCTGCCCTTCCACTTGAGCTACGACCCGGCACAGGTCAAGCCCGGCCACAGCTACTCGGTGAGCGCTCGCATCGAACTGGATGGCAAGCTACTGTTTATTACCACCGAACGGCACTCTGTGCAGCTCAACGGCCAGGACCCACAGCCGCTCCGCCTGCGCGTAGATGCTGTGGCTCACTGATAGCCTCCAGAACATAAGCCCTATCAAAAGGAAGCGCCCATGCTCCGTAACTCCCTTCACCTTACCGCCCTGTGTGCCGGCCTGCTGTTTGGTGCCAACGCCATGGCCCTGGACCTCGGCAGCCTGTCCCAGGGCGACGCCAGTGGCGGCCTCAAGGACGCACTGACCCAAGGCGCTCAGATCGCCGTGAAACAACTGGGCGTACCCGGCGGTTTCAGCAACAACCCCGAAGTGAAGATCGGCCTGCCCGGCAAGCTGGGCAAAGTCGCCGACAAGCTGAAAATGTTCGGCATGGGCGACCAGGTCACGCAGCTGGAAACCAGCATGAACAAGGCCGCTGAAACCGCCGTGACCCAGGCCCAGCCGATCCTGGTGAACGCCGTGAAAAACATGAGTGTGACCGACGCCAAGGGCATCCTCACCGGCGGCCAGGATTCAGCCACCCAGTACCTGAACAAAAGCAGCCGCGAAGAAATCCGCGCCAAGTTCTTGCCTATCGTCAAAGCCGCCACCGACAAAGTCGGCGTGGCCCAGCAATACAACGCCTTGGCCGGCAAGGCTGCGGCCTTTGGCGCGGTGGACGCCAAAAGCGCCAACGTCGAGAACTACGTGACTGAACAAGCGCTGGACGGCCTGTTCAAGATGATCGCGCAGCAAGAAGAAACCATTCGCAAGAACCCGGCGGCTGCGGCTACCAGTTTGGCGAAGAAGGTGTTTGGGGCGTTGTGATACCCGCTTTGCCCACGTTTCAAAGAAACGTGGGCATTCGTCAAATCAACGAGAAGTCTTCAACCAGTTTTGTTGTATGTCTGCCTGATCTCGCATTGAAAAGACCCATTCACGGCCCTGCTTCTTTTTAACAAAGATATTTAGATCAACAAGTCCATTCAGGACGGCAGACGCCGTATTGTAGGAACACCCCAGGTTTTCCTTAACGTTGACCGCCGTGAACTGCTTCGCGGTGCCGCTCTTGGCCACCTGAAATACAGTCTTCTGTTTCTCATTCAACTCTTTATAAAGCCCTGACTCCCAGAGCCATTGCTCAAACGCCTCGGCCTCTCTAACGCTTTTTTCGTAAGACTCCTTGAAGCCGTCAACCGCGCGCTGCACAACCGAACATTGGTAGTCGATAAAGTAAGTCAGATCCAGTTCGTCCGTCTCGGTATAGAGATAAGACATGCCGTACTGAACGGCGGCATTCTTAAGCAGAACACTGATGGAGATATACCTGAATGCCGCGTAATCGCTTTTGAACATGAACCAATAAAACAACGCACGTGCCACACGACCATTACCATCCCGAAAGGGGTGCTCGTAACCCAGGGCAAAGTGCAGGGATATACCTTTGATCAACGGATGAAGGTAGCGACTTGTCGTAGCATCGTCGTGGCAGGTGTTGATCCAATCCGCTAATCGCCCCAATCTTTTGGCGATGCCTTCTGCGGGAGGGGGCGTATGGACCACATTGCCATCGCCATCTTGGACAACTACGTCATCATTTAGACGAAAGCTGCCGGGAGAATATTTGTCATCGTCAATACCTTGAACACCCACCTCATGCATTTCAGCGATCAGTTCGGCACTGAGAGGAGCGTTTCGCTTATCCCAAGCGAAACGCATCATCCGGTAATTACCAATGATCATTTTTTCATCGGGTGTTCTGGGTAGCCGCTCTCTTTTCAACATATCTTTTGCGACCAGCGTCGTGGTGGCTGCCCCTTCCAACTGACTGCTGCTGATGGCCTCATCTTCAATCAAATCATTGAGCAGATACTTGATGTGGGCGGCCTTCCCAATCTTGCTGCTCATGTACTCAAGTGCTGCAGTTGAGGCATACCTGTCGACCGTGGATACCACACGCTGTGCGGTCGGTGTCAGTAAAAACTTGCACCAGGCCTCGGGCGTACCGACGGGCAATATTTGCTGGTACAGACGAGAGCGCTCGTATTTTACGATGCCCCAGCATATCGCCTGATCCAAATGCTTGGGGAAGCGGTGACGTAGCTGATCAAAGTGTAAGTAACGCCCCTGGCTATCGGTTGGCTGAGTCAGCTTCATATAGTCAGAAAGATGCTGGAGATGGGGTTCCTGGCCAATTAAAACGAAAACCCCTTCCGGCACCTTCGGTGGCAACTTGATCATCAAAATCTCAATTTTCTGATTTCTGAGACTTGAGTACACCAGAAATCCGCAACTATCTCAATAAACATAAAATCTGAGACGCGAGCTCCCTCAGCTCACCACCGACTCCGCCAACCGCCCCACCATCAGCGTGGCAAAGCAGCCAATCGCAATCGAGGTCGCACGGTTGATCTTCAATGGCGTGAGCCATGCCTTTTGAATCCCTTCAAAGCGACTGCCCAGCACAATCCACGCCGCCCCTACTGGAATCACCACCAGCGCCAGCGTGACCATGAACCCGGCATAGCCTGGTAGCGTGGCAAAGGTGCCAACCGGTGCAATGAACGACACGATCAGCAGTCCCTTGGGATTCATCACCGTCAGCCAGAAGAAGTACAGCCCGGAGAAACGGTCGGAACCGGGGTTGATGACGCTGTTCTTACGCTGCCAAAGCTTGTAGGAGACATACAGCAAGTAGCAGGCCGCCGCCAACTGCGTGGCCTTCAGCGCCCACGGCGAATACGCCGCCAGGTACAACAACGCCCCCCCCCATAGCGAGACTTGCAGTAGATAAGCCAGGCACTCGGTCAACGCCAGCGTCCAGGAGGCCCGAAAACCAAACAACACCCCCGCGCGAAACAGCAGGGTGTTGGTCGGACCTGGGGCAAGCAACAACAACATCAAGGCTGAAACAGTAGCCAACATGATTACGCGACGTCCTTCCTCACTCGGAACCACGCAGCATACAGGGCCGGCAGGAATAATAGGGTCAACGCCGTCGCCACAATCAACCCGCCCATGATCGCCACGGCCATCGGCCCGAAGAACACGCTGCGTGACAGCGGGATCATCGCCAATACGGCCGCCAGCGCGGTCAGCACAATCGGACGGAAGCGTCGGACGGTGGCTTCGATGATTGCTTGCCATGGCGCGAGGCCTGCCTTGATGTCCTGCTCGATCTGGTCCACCAGGATCACCGAGTTACGCATGATCATCCCCGACAGGGCGATGGTGCCGAGCATGGCCACAAAGCCGAACGGCTGGCGGAACACCAGGAGGAACAGCGTGACACCGATCAGCCCCAGCGGCGCCGTCAGAAACACCATGGCGGTGCGTGAGAAGCTGCGCAGTTGCAGCATCAGCAACGTCAGCACCACCACGATAAACAGCGGCACGCCGGCTTTTACCGAGTTCTGGCCACGGGCGGAGTCTTCTACCGTACCGCCGACTTCCAGCAGATAACCGTCGGGCAATTCTGCGCGTACACCTGCAAGCGTTGGCAGGATTTGCTGGACCAGGGTTGCCGGTTGCTCCTTGCCATAGATATCGGCGCGCACGGTGACCGTTGGCAGGCGGTTGCGGTGCCAGATAATGCCTTCTTCGAAGCCGTATTCAAGGGTGGCGATCTGTGACAGCGCGACGCTTTTGCCGTTATCGGTCGGCACCGCGAGGCTTGGTAACAACGACAGTTCGGTGCGCTCATGCACGGTGCCGCGCAGGAGGATTTCGATCAACTCGTTGTCCTCGCGGAATTGGCTGACGCTGGAACCGGTCAACGAACTCTGCAGGAATTTCGACAGGTTGGCGGTGCTCACGCCGAGGGCGCGAGCACGGTCCTGGTCGATGTTGAGGTAGACGATCTTGCTCGGCTCTTCCCAGTCCAGGTGCACGTTGACCACGTGGGTGTTTTCGCGAACCTTGGCTGCCACTTTCCGCGCCAGGGCGCGGACTTCTTCGATGTGCTCGCCGGTCACCCGGAACTGCACCGGATAACCCACGGGCGGGCCGTTTTCCAGGCGCGTGACCCGCGAGCGCAGGTCCGGGAATTGTTCGTTGAGGGTTTCGATCAACCAGGTGCGCAGGCTTTCGCGCTCTTCAATGGTTTTGGCCAACACCACAAACTGGGCGAAGCTGGCGGCCGGCAATTGCTGGTCCAATGGCAGGTAGAAACGCGGCGAGCCGGTGCCCACATAAGCCACGTAGTTGTCGATGCCGGCGTGTTCCTTGAGCAAACTTTCCAGGCGTTTGACCTGGTCGGCGGTGTTGCTCAGGGAGGCGCCTTCGGCCAGTTTCAGGTCGACCATCAGTTCCAGGCGGCCGGAAGCCGGGAAGAACTGCTGCGGTACAAAGCGGAACAAGGCGACCGAGCCGATAAACAGCAGCAGGGTCAGCACGATCACGGTTTTGCGGCGATTCACGCACCACTCCACCAGACGTCTTACACGCTGGTAGAACGGCGTACCGTAGGGATCAGGCCCGTCAGTGCCGTGCTTGGCCGCGTGAATCTTCGCCAGGTCCGGCAGGAGTTTTTCCCCTAGGTACGGCACAAACACCACGGCGGCGACCCACGAGGCCAGCAGCGCGATGGTGACCACCTGGAAGATCGAACGGGTGTATTCGCCGGTACTCGATTGCGCGGTGGCAATCGGCAGGAAGCCGGCGGCGGTGATCAGCGTACCGGTGAGCATCGGGAACGCGGTGCTGGTCCAGGCGAAGCTGGCTGCCTTGAGCCGGTCGTAGCCCTGCTCCATTTTGATCGCCATCATTTCCACGGCGATGATCGCGTCATCCACCAGCAGGCCAAGCGCCAGGACCAAGGCCCCGAGGGAGATCTTGTGCAGGCCGATGCCCAGGTAATACATGGTGGCAAACGTCATCGCCAGCACCAGTGGAATCGCCAGGGCAACCACCATGCCGGTGCGCACACCAAGGGAGAAAAAGCTCACCAGCAACACGATGGCCAATGCCTCGGCCAATACCTGGACGAATTCGCCGACGCTGGTTTTTACTGCCGCCGGCTGGTCCGACACCTTGCGCAGTTCCATGCCTGCCGGAAGGTTCTTTTGCAGGCGTGCGAACTCGCCTTCCAGGGCTTTACCCAGCACCAGAATGTCACCGCCGTCACGCATGGCGACGGCCAGGCCGATGGCGTCCGCGCCCATGTAGCGCATGCGTGGCGCGGGTGGGTCGTTGAAGCCACGATGAATCTCGGCCACGTCGCCGATACGGAAGGTGCGATCGCCCACGCGAATCGGGAAGTTGCGGATCTCGTCCACTGTCTTGAAGTTGCCCGACACCCGCAGTTGCACGCGCTCGGTCGGAGTTTCGAAGAAGCCCGCCGTGGACACCGCGTTCTGCTCCTGCAAGGCCTGTTGCACGGCGGCCAACGGCAGGCCGAGGGTCGCCAGCTTGAGGTTGGACAGTTCGATCCAGATCTTCTCGTCTTGTAGGCCAAGTAGCTCAACCTTGCCCACATCTGCGACACGTTGCAGTTGAATCTGGATGCGGTCGGCGTAGTCCTTGAGCACCGCGTAATCGAAACCGTCGCCGGTCAGGGCATAAATGTTGCCGAAGGTGGTGCCGAACTCATCGTTGAAAAACGGCCCCTGGATATCCGGCGGCAAGGTCTGGCGGATGTCGCTGATCTTCTTGCGCACCTGGTACCACAGCTCGGGAATCTGCGCCGAGTGCATGGAGTCGCGGGCCATGAAAGTGACTTGGGATTCACCGGGGCGCGAGAACGACACAATGCGCTCGTACTCGCCGGTCTCCATGAGTTTTTTCTCGATGCGCTCGGTGACTTGGCGCGAGACTTCCTGGGCCGTGGCGCCTGGCCAATTGGTCTTGATTACCATGGCTTTGAAGGTGAACGGCGGGTCTTCGCTCTGTCCCAATTTGGTGTAGGACAAGGTGCCGACCACGGCCAGCAGGATCATCAGGAACAGTACGATCTGGCGATTACGCAACGCCCATTCGGAAAGATTGAAACCCATCGGGGACTACTCCTTGTTGGCCGCCAGATTCACAACTCGGTTGGAGCGGTCCACCGGACGCACTTGCTGGCCCTCATGGAGTACATGCACGCCTGCGGCAATGACCCAGTCAGTGGGACTAAGGCCTTCCAGCACCGGGACGGTTTTTTCACCGAAGGCGCCGATGCGCACCGGCGTGCGCTTGAGCGTGTCGTCCGGCTGTACCAACCAGACGTAGGACGCACCGTTCTCCGCACTGAGGGCAGACAGCGGCACCGACAGCGCAATTACGCCGTCTGCTTGTACGAAAACCCGGGCGCTCTGGCCCAGCTCGGCGGGGACTTTGCCGCCAGTGAACGCGACACGGGCAGCAAAAGTGCGCGACTTCGGATCAGCCGCCGGAGACAGCTCACGAATACGCCCGGTAAAGCGCTGGTCCGGCTGGCTCCACAGCTCCACCGTCACCGGCTGGCCGATTTTGAAACGACCAAAACCTTGTTCCGGCAAGCTGATCAGCACTTCGCGCTCGCCATCGGTGGCCAGGGTGAATACGGTTTGGCCGGCGGACACCACTTGGCCTACTTCCACTGCACGCTTGGCCACCACGCCGTCCTGGGGCGCACGTAGCACTGCATAGCCAGCCTGGTTGCTGGCCACGTCGAATTCAGCCTTGATTTGCTTAAGGCGAGCTTCACCGGATCGGTAGAGGTTTTCGGAATTGTCGTACTGGGAGCGGCTGACCATCTGACGGTCCAGCAAGGTTTTGTAGCGGTCACGCTCAGCGCGCACCAGGCTCAGGTTGGCCTCGGCGGCAGCCACCTGGGCACGGGTGGCCTCCAATTGCAGGCGCACATCCTGGGGGTCGAGTTCGGCGAGTGGCTGGTTGGCCTTGACCCGCTCGCCCTCCTCTACCAGACGCTTGCTGACTTTGCCGCCAATGCGAAAGGCCAGGTCCGGCTCATAACGGGCGCGAACTTCGCCGGGATAACTGTCGCTCGATTGTGCCGAAGGTTGCGGCTGTACCACCATGGCCGGGCGGACGGTGGTCTGGGCTGCTTCTTCATGGCCACAGGCGGCCAGGAGGAACACCAGGCTGACAGGCAACGCAAAGGGCAGGAAAGTGCTGCGCATGCTGAAGGACCTTTCGCAAATGGAGCTAGGAATAATTATACTGGCCAGTATGTTATTAATACCAAACTCACCAGTCCAGTATTAAAGTGAAAATGTCCGACAATCCTGTAAACACCAATAGCCCTGGGCGTCCCAAGGACATGGCAAAACGCCAGGCAATCCTCGAAGCAGCGAAAATCCTGTTTTTGAGTAATGGCTACGCCAGCACCAGCATGGACGCGGTTGCACTGGAAGCTGGCGTGTCGAAACTGACCGTCTACAGCCACTTCACCGACAAAGAGACCTTGTTCACGGCTGCCGTGGTGGCGACGTGCGAGGAACAATTGCCGGTGATGTATTTCGAGCTGCCGGCCGGCATGCCCGTGGAGACGGTACTGCTGAATATTGCCCGGGGGTTCCATCGGCTGATCAACAGCGAGGAGTCGGTGAACCTGCATCGGTTGATGATGACCACTGGCAATCAGGACGTGAAACTCTCACAAATCTTCTTCGAAGCCGGCCCTATGCGCATGCTGCAGGGCATGGAGCGTCTGCTGGGCAAGATCGACCAAAGCGGCGCGTTGAGCATCCAAAAACCCTTTACCGCCGCCGAGCACTTCTTTTGCCTGCTCAAGGGCACAGCGAATTTCTGCTTGTTGTATGGGTGCGGCGGGCAGTTGAGCGAAGAAGCCGCCGAGGCGCATGTGCAGGATGTGGTGGGGTTGTTTATGCGGGCTTATCGGGCCTGAAGGCTTATGTTGCCTGGGCGGGCGCTATCGCAGGCAAGCCAGCTCCCACATTTGAAGGTATTCACACCTCAAAATGTGGGAGCCGGGCTTGCCCGCGATGAGGCCCGCAAGGCCAACGAAGATTTAAGGCTTGAGCGCCTTCTTGGGATAAATGTCATACCGGCTGGATTTACCATCCAACGCATGACTCGGCTTGGGCCCTTCAATACACGGCGCCTTGCGCGGCCGCTTCACCACCACGCGGTGACTGGCCAGGGCCAATGCCGCCGCCAGCAGCGCCGGCGCGTCCGGATCATCCCCCACCAGCGGCCTGAACAGGCGCATTTCCTTCTTCACCAGGGCGGTTTTCTCACGGTGCGGGAACATCGGGTCGAGGTAGATCACCTGAGGCGGCTCGCCTTCCCAGTTGCGCATCACGTCAATGGAGTTGCCCTTGAGCAACTTCATGCGCGCCACAATCGGCGCCACGTCAAAGTCATCCGCGCCACGCGTCAGGCCGTCTTCGAGCAAGGCTCCGATCAGCGGCTGGCGTTCGATCAGGCTCATCTCGCACCCCAGGCTGGCCAGCACGAAGGCGTCCTTGCCCAAGCCTGCCGTAGCGTCCAGCACCCGTGGGCGTACGCCTTGGGCGATACCGACGGCCTTGGCGATCATCTGTCCGCTGCCACCGCCATACAAACGCCGATGCGCCGCGCCACCCTCGACAAAGTCCACCCGCACCGGCCCTGGTGCGTCAGGCCCGAGCTGTTGCAGTTGTAGGCCCTGCTCACCGACTTGCAGGGAAAAGTCCCCATCGGCCAGCGTTAACGGCAAGCCAAGCCGCGACGCCCATTGCTCGGCAAGGGCCTGGAAACCTTCGGCCAAGGCCTCGACCTGGATGCGGCTGGCCGCTGGTTGTTCGCTCATCAATCGCTACGCTCAAAAATATTAAGGATCGGCAAACATCGGCCGATAAAAACAACAGTCAGGTATTTTGCCAGAGCTGAGCGTCGACCGAGAAAAATGTCAGACATTCTTCCCCTAACCATCGGTGTACTGCCGACCCACAACCACTACGGCCTGCGCAATACTCAAGCGCTGGCCGGGGTGAGTCATGTGTGGCAGGACTTCTTCGCCCGAGCGTTGGCCGAACAGCTCGGCGATACACCGCAAGCGCTCAGCGCGCCAGCCCCAGCGGACCCAGCGGTAGAACCGAGTGCCGGTGCGGATTTACTGTCGCAAATTCTCACCCAGCGTGAGTGCGACGTGAAAGACACCGAGATCGCCCCACCTGAGCCGCTGTTCCTGCCGATTGCCGAGTTCGAAACCGAATTGCTGCCACCGGCTGCCACGCCGTTCCCGGACGAAGAAATCATCGCCCAACAGCGCCAGCAAAATTTCGAAAGCGGTTGGGTCCGTCCCATCGTGCTGACCGCCGGCGAGCCACTGCCAGAGCCGGGCCCTGCGCCGCAGCCTCGCCCCTTGCACTTGCCTATCGCCGAGTTCGAACTGGACCTGCTGCCACCGCCCGCCACGCCGTACCCTACCGAGGAACTGGTGGCGCAACAAAAGGCCCTGGACTTCGACTACTACTGGGCGCGCCCGCTGGTCACCCAGAACCTGCGCCTGGCCGCCTGATTCAATCCTTGAAGAACGCGTTCGCCTGGCTGAACGGCATCTTGCGCTCGGTGAAGGTAAAGGTGCCCAACTCATACACCTCCTGCGCCGCCCGATAGAACTCGCCATACGCCGCCAGTGCCATGGCCGAGCCGACGCTGATACGCCGTACGCCCATCTCGCTCAGTTGCGCCACGCTGAGGTTCAAGCCGCCGGACATCAACACATTCACCGGTTTAGGCGCGACCGCCTTGACCACCGCCAGCACTTCCTCGCCACTGCGCAAGGCCGGTGCATACAGCACGTCGGCACCGGCCTCGGCGTAAGCTTGCAGGCGGCGGATAGTGTCAGGCAAATCCAGGCGACCATGCAGGAGGTTTTCTGCGCGGGCTGTCAGGGTGAAGGGAAAAGGCAGGCTGCGCGCGGCAGCAACCGCCGCTTCCACGCGCTCAACGGACAAATCAAAAGGGTAGATAGGGTCGGCAGCGATGCCCGTGGCGTCTTCAATGGAGCCGCCGACGATGCCGGTTGCCGCAGCGCGCAGGATGGTCTGGGCACAACCTTCGGGGGTGTCGCTGAAACAATTTTCCAGGTCCGCCGCCACCGGCAACGTGGTCGCCCGAGCGATGGCACCGGTATTGGCCAGCGTGTCTTCCAGGGACAGCGCCCCCTCCGCATCCGGCCGCCCGAGGCTGAACGCATAACCCGCGCTGGTGGTGGCCAAGGCTTCAAAACCGAGGCTGGCCAGCATGATGGCAGAACCTGCATCCCACGGGTTGGGCATCACGAATGCGCGGTCACGCTCATGCAGGGCCTTGAAGGTTTCGGCGCGAAGGGTTTGGGCATCCATGGCGGGCTCCTGGCAAAAAGAGGAGCCTTAGAGTAACCCCAGTTGCTCCGCTGCGGGTTGCCGATTCAGGGTCGGTAGCGGCGCAAGGCCCGGCAGGCGTGCCATCAACTTGTCGTGAAAACGCAGGGCCAGTTGAGCGGCCAGACGGTTATCCGAGGTGTGCAGGAAGACATAGGGCGTACGACCTTCTTCGATCCAGCCGGCGACTTTTTCCACCCACGGGATCAGGAAGGGGTCGTTGGGTTCCAGTTCCGGGTGACCAATAAAGCGCACTTGGGGAAACAGCGTCAGTGCCGCAGGACGTGGGGGCACCTTGGGTTTCTTCGATTGGGCATGCAGCACCGCCGCCGAGGTGGACGTGCAACTGAACAGCGGACGCGAATCCAGGCAGATCCGCTCAACGCCCCGGTCACGCAGCAAACGGTTGAGTGTGCGCTCGGCGTCGCCCTTGGCGAAGAACTCCGGGTGACGCACTTCCACTGCCATCGGGCGCTCCAGGCCATCGATAAAACCCGCCAGTTCGCTCAGACGCTGCGGCGAAAAACTCGCCGACAGTTGCAGCCACAACGGCGAGACACGCTCACCCAACGGGCTCATCAGGCCAACAAAACTCTCTGCCGCCGGCAGCTGGTCGCGCAGGTCGCCACCATGGCTGATGTCGCCGGGAAACTTGGCGGTGAAACGAAAATCCTCAGGCATGATCTCGGCCCAGCGCTGCACGGTGGCGGCTGAGGGTCGGGCGTAAAACGTGGTGTTGCCTTCAACGGCGTTGAAAACCTGGGAATAGAGGGCGAGGTAGTCGCTGGAACGCGCGTCGACAGGGTAGAGATAGTCGCGCCAGGCGTTTTCACTCCAGGACGGGCAACCGATGAAATAAGGCAGGCGCATCAGATGTGAATGTCGAGGCCCAGCACTTCCATATCCCATTCGACAAAGCCGGCAGTGGTCAGGTAGCTGGCCAAGGCGGTGGCGACGCTTTTGCTCATGGAGCGCGGGAAGACCATGTCTTGCTGACGGGCGGGAAGACCGCTGATGCGTGCTTGAGAATTGGCGTGCGCATCGGACTGGACTTCGATGAAGTCTGGCGAATCCTCGACAGAGTCGTCCACCGTGGCGTTTGCCTTACGCGGCTTACGCTTGATCGGGTACGACTGTGAGGAAAAGCCATCAATACGCATGGGCGCGAACTCGCTATCAGTAATGGCATTTTGGCAGCATCATCCGTGGTGCGCAAATGCTCTGGTGATAACTAGAACACATAATTTGAAAAAGGTTTAAAACCGCGGGCAAATTCTGACGATTGGTGAATTTCGCCTCACTTTGCCCGCATTTTTGACGTCAAATAATCCCGCGTTCGGCCTTGGTCTGGGCGACTTTATCGCGCAAGTAAACAGGGGCGGCCTGGTCAGCCGGGATCGCCTCGCCACGCGCAAACGCGAAGCGTGCCAGGGTTAGCAAGTCTTCGGCATGGGGCAGCATTGCGGCGTCCTGGCCAACCAATTGCACATTGATTCGCTCGCCATAACCCCAGCCGGTGCCAGCACCGAACCAGTCACCGCTGGCGTCATCGGGCAGCGCAGAAGACTCCGGAGGCTGTACCGCTTCAACACCCACCAAACGCATTTCGCCAGCGGTTTCGCGGTAGCAGCCCCAATAGACTTCATCCATGCGCGCATCGATAGCCGCTGCGACTTGCTGGGCGCCGTGTTCGCGCAAGGCGCGCTGGGCCAGCACCGCCAGGTTGGACACCGGCAATACCGGACGCTCCAACGCAAACGCCAGGCCTTGCACCACGCCGATGGCAATGCGCACACCGGTAAAGGCACCTGGCCCACGGCCGAAGGCGATGGCGTCCACTGCCGCCAGGGTGGTGCCGGCGTCTTCGAGCAGTTGCTTGATCATAGGCAACAGCTTCTGCGCATGCAGGCGCGGGATCACCTCGTAGTGGCTCGTAACCTTGCCATCGTGCAGCAGGGCAACGGAGCAAGCTTCAGTCGCGGTGTCCAGGGCCAGCAGGGTGCTCATCGGTGTGGGTGTCCAAGTCGAAAAAAAGTGCGCCAGTATAAACAACAACGGCCCGCAAGCGGGCCGTTATACGTGTAGCCAGTCGAAGGATCAGCTCAGTGCTTGCAGCACCTTGGCAGTGATCGCTTCTACCGAGCCAACGCCCGGAATGTGGCTGTACTTGGGCTTGCCTTCGGCAGCGGACAGCTTCTGGTAGAAATCCACCAAAGGCTTGGTCTGCGAATGGTAGACCGACAGGCGGTGACGCACGGTTTCTTCGGTGTCGTCTTTACGCTGTACCAGGTCTTCGCCGGTAACATCGTCCTTGCCTTCGACTTTTGGCGGGTTGTAGATGGTGTGGTACACGCGGCCCGAGGCTTCGTGAACGCGACGACCGGCAATACGCTGCACGATCTCTTCATCTTCAACCGCGATTTCAACCACTGCGTCCAGCTCGACGCCGGCCTTCACCAGGGCTTCAGCCTGGGGAATGGTGCGTGGGAAGCCGTCGAACAGGAAACCGTTCTTGCAGTCTTCCTGGCTGATGCGTTCTTTGACCAGGTTGATGATCAGGTCATCGGAAACCAGACCACCGCTGTCCATCACGCTTTTGGCGATCAGGCCCAGCTCGGTGCCGGCCTTGACCGCTGCACGCAGCATGTCGCCGGTGGAGATTTGTGGAATGCCGAATTTTTCAGTGATGAACTTTGCCTGAGTACCTTTACCGGCCCCGGGAGCTCCCAGCAGAATGACGCGCATTGATGTGCTCCTCAATTTTTTATAGAGATGACGCTCGGATCCGCCGCGAGGGGGCAAATCTCGTAGAAATATGGCTTGTAAAATTCTGGGTCCAGGCCGCCCAAACGGCCAAAGGCTGATCAAGATACACAGCAGGCCCTATCCATACAAGCCGCCAAAAGTCGCAGGAACCGCGCTGTATATGCTTCATAGGTAGGGTATGCCCGAGTGCAACCCGCCCGTGTGGACGCCGACCGCCCTGTTCGGGGCGGCCGTCGTGGTTTACCTGCAAGCCTTTGAGAACACGCGAAAAAACCTCAACCCGTGTTGCGCAAACCCGCCGCAATACCGGCCACGGACACCAGCAGCGCCTGTTCCAGAGGGCTGTCTTGCGCGGCCTCCTGCTGGCGCGAACGTGCCAGCAACTCAGCCTGCAACAGGTGCAGCGGGTCGAGGTAGGTGTTGCGCAGGCGGATAAACTCCAGGGTGTCCGGGCTATGGGCCAACAGCTGCGACTGGCCGGTCAGGCCAAGCACCACACTGCAGGCCTGCGACAATAGGTCGCGCAAATGCACACCCAATGGCAACAGGTCCGGTTGCACCAGGCGCTCGTCATACAGGCGGGCGATGTCGGCGTCCGCCTTGGCCAGCACCATTTCCAACATGTCGATACGCGTGCGGAAGAACGGCCACTGCTCGCGCATCTGCCCCAGCAGCTCACCTTCGCCGCGCTCCAGCGCCTTGCTCAGCGCCGCTTCCCAACCCAGCCAGGCCGGTAGCATCAGGCGGGTCTGGGTCCAGCCGAAGATCCACGGGATAGCGCGCAGGCTTTCGATCCCACCCGCACGGCGCTTGGCCGGGCGACTGCCCAAGGGCAACCGGCCCAACTCCTGTTCTGGGGTGGATTGACGGAAGTATTCGACGAACTGCGGATTTTCCCGCACCACTGCGCGGTAGGCGCTGACACCATCTGCGGCCAATTCATCCATCAAATGACGCCAGGCCGGCTCCGGCGGTGGCGGTGGCAACAAGGTGGCTTCCAGCACTGCAGCCAGGTAGAGGTTGAGGTTCTGCTCGGCAATATCCGGCAAGCCGAACTTGAATCGGATCATTTCGCCCTGTTCGGTGGTGCGGAAACGCCCCGCCACCGAGCCCGGCGGCTGCGACAGGATCGCCGCGTGGGCCGGGCCGCCGCCACGGCCGACGGTGCCGCCGCGACCATGAAACAACAACAGTTCCACCTGCTGCTCGCGGCAGATATCCACCAAGCGCTCCTGCGCCCGGTATTGCGCCCAGGCGGCGGCAGTCGTGCCGGCGTCCTTGGCGGAGTCTGAATAGCCGATCATCACTTCCTGCGGGCCCTGTAAGCGCGCGCGATAGCCCGGCAGTTGCAGCAGGCGCTCCATCACCGGCCCGGCGTTATCCAGGTCGGCCAGGGTTTCAAACAACGGCACCACGCGCATCGGCCGTTGCACGCCCGACTCTTTCAGCAGTAATTGCACCGCCAGCACGTCGGAGGCCTCGCCCGCCATGGAGATGACATACGAGCCCAGTGAAGCCGCCGGTGCAGCAGCGATTTCCTTGCAGGTGTTCAACACCTCGGCTGTGTCCGCCGAGGGTTTGAAATACCCCGGCAGCAATGGCCGACGATTCGCCAGCTCTTTGGTCAGAAAACTGATGCGCGCGTCTTCGTCCCAGTCCTCATAGCGACCGAGGCCAAGGTAGTCGGTGATTTCCGTCATGGCCGCCGAATGCCGACTGGAGTCCTGGCGCACATCCAGCCGCACAAGGAACAGGCCAAAGGTCACGGCACGGCGCAGGCAGTCGAGCAACGGGCCATCGGCGATCACGCCCATGCCGCACTCATGCAGCGACTGATAACACAGCTCCAGCGGGTCCAGCAGGTCGCGGTTGTTCTGCAGTACCTCGGCAGGCGCCGGGGTGCTGCTGCTCAACGCGGTGTGCGCCCATTGGCGTGTGGCGCGCAGGCGTTCGCGCAGTTGCTTGAGCAAGGCGCGGTAGGGCTCGACGCTGTCGCCGACCTTCGCCTGCAATGCCGGGCTGGCCTGTTGCATCGACAGTTCGGAGGCCAAGTGGTCGATGTCGCGCAAGTACAGGTCAGCCGCCATCCAGCGTGCCAGCAACAGCACTTCGCGGGTGACCGGCGCAGTGACATTCGGGTTGCCGTCACGGTCGCCGCCCATCCACGAGGCGAAGCGAATCGGTGCAGCCTCCAAGGGCAGACGCAGGCCGGTGGCGGCATGCAAGGCCCGGTCGGCCTTGCGCAGGTAATTGGGAATGGCGTGCCACAGCGAATGTTCGATCACCGCGAAGCCCCATTTGGCTTCGTCCACCGGAGTGGGCCGGACACGGCGGATTTCTTCGGTGTGCCAGGCTTCGGCGATCAAGCGTTGCAAGCGCTCACGGATTTGATCGCGCTCGGCGGTCGTGAGGTCGCGGTGGTCTTGCAGCGCCAATTGGGCGGCGATGGCATCGTATTTCTGGATCAGAGTACGGCGCGCCACTTCGGTGGGGTGAGCGGTAAGGACCAGCTCAATCTCCAGGCGCCCCAACTGGCGTGCCAGGGACTCATTGCTGTGACCTTCGCTTTGCAAGCGGGCGAGCAACTCGGGTAACACGCGGGACTCGAACGGTGCCGGTTGCGACTCATCACGTCGATGAATCAGTTGGTACTGCTCGGCAATGTTGGCCAGGTTAAGGAACTGGTTGAAGGCACGAGCCACCGGCAGCAGTTCGTTTTCCTGCAACTGGTTGAGACGGGTGCTCAGTTCATCGCCAGCGCCATGGCGGTCGGCCTTGGCGCCTTTGCGGATCTGCTCGATCTTGTCGAGAAAATCGTCGCCATACTGCTCTCGAATGGTATTGCCCAACAGCTCACCCAGCAGGTGAACATCCTCACGCAAGCGTGCATCGATATCACTCATCAGCCAATCTCCAGCCAGAAATCCGGGACGCGCAGGTGTTCCAGAGTGCCGCCAGTGCTCGTTTCTGACAAGACTTTAAACCTTGTGGCTTGCAGCTAGTCTCAAAGGTAAGTCGCCGCGTTTATCCACGCGGACGGCGGGTCACTCATCACCGCCTGCTATCGCGGGCTTTATTGAGGTTGCCATGAAAATTCGAGAATTGGCCCAGCATTGGGAAGAGAACGCCAAGGGTCGCTTGACCAAGACCGAGTACGCCATCCATCTGGATGTCGAGTCCGCCGCAAGGCTGGCCGCCATCGCCGAGATGTACCCCAAACGCAACACCGAAGAGCTGCTCGGCGAACTGATCGGCGCCGCCTTGGAAGAGCTGGAAACCAGCTTCCCCTACATCAGGGGCCAGCAGGTCGTTGCCACCGATGAGGAAGGTGACCCGCTGTATGAAGACGTCGGCCCCACCCCTCGTTTCCTGACCTTGTCGCGTCGTTATCTGCATGATTTGTCGGCGAGTGCCGACGAACAAAAACACTGACACTTCCCCGTTACCCCCTTGTATTCCGGGCCTTCCACAGGCCCGGCGTACCGCTGCGCAACGCAGAAGTTCCAACTTTTTTACGCTGACCAATCAGTCAGATATTTTTTTAGGCAAATCGCCATCTTCTCTGAACTATTCAAAAAAGCCTCCGGTCACACCGAGTAAGCCATCACGTGGAACAGCCGTTTGAATAGGTGCCATGCGCTTAAACGCCAGGCCCGCCGCCGCTGCCATCCTGAGGTGGATTTTGAAGTATTTCAGGAGTTATCCAATGGAGTTGAAGACGATGAAGACCAGCACTGCCAAATCCTCGTTTAACCACCTGCGCGGGCTCAAATTGGCCGCGCTGGCAATCGGTACCAGCTTCGTTCTGGCCGGTTGCGCCGGCAACCCTCCGACCGAGCAATACGCGGTCACCCAATCTGCGGTGAACAGCGCTGTCAGCGCCGGCGGTACCGAGTACGCAGCCGTAGAAATGAAATCGGCCCAGGACAAGCTCAAACAAGCCGAAATCGCCATGCACGACAAGAACTACGACGAGGCCCGTCGCCTGGCCGAACAAGCTGAATGGGATGCTCGCGTTGCAGAGCGCAAATCCCAGGCAGCCAAGGCTGAACAGGCTGTGAAGGACTCCCAGAAAGCTGTTCAGGAGCTGCGTCAGGAAGGCATGCGCCCCGCTGTTATCAAACAGCCGTAAACCGCCGCCACTGATTGCATTGCACCCGATATCGAATTGAAAGGACGACACGACTATGCGTAAACAATTGATGATCCCTGCCCTGCTGGCGATGAGCGTTGCCCTGGCGGCCTGCTCCACCCCGCCAAACGCGAACCTGGAAAACGCACGGACCAACTACTCGGCCCTGCAAGCCAACCCGCAAGCCACCAAGGTTGCAGCCCTGGAAACCAAAGACGCCAGCGAGTGGCTGGACAAGGCAGACAAGGCCTACCGCGACCGCGAAGACCAGAAGAAGGTCGACCAACTGGCCTACCTGACCAACCAGCGCGTTGAAGTGGCCAAAGACACCATCGTGCTGCGCGAATCCGAAGCCAAGCTGAAAAACGCTGGTGACGAACGTGCCCGCGCACTGCTCGAAGCCCGCGATGCGCAAATCAAACAGCTGCAAGACAGCCTGAATGCCAAGCAGACTGATCGCGGTACGCTGGTGACCTTTGGTGACGTGCTGTTTGCCACCAACAAGTCCGACCTCAAATCCAGCGGCCTGGTGAACATCACCAAGCTGGCGCAATTCCTGCGCGATAACCCAGACCGTAAAGTGATTGTCGAAGGCTACACCGACAGCACCGGTTCCGACGCGTACAACCAGAGCCTGTCCGAGCGCCGTGCGGCATCCGTGCAACGCGCATTGGCTCAACAGGGTGTGGATATTTCGCGCATCGTGACCCAGGGTTACGGCAAGGAATACCCGGTTGCCGACAATGGCAGCGTATCGGGCCGTGCCATGAACCGTCGTGTTGAAGTGACCATTTCCAACGATAACCAGCCGGTCAAACCACGCTCGTCCGTGGCTAACTGATCGACTGTTGTACTAAAAGAAACCCCGCCATATGGCGGGGTTTTTTATGCGGCGCTTATCAGAAACCGACAGACATCTTGGATTGCTCCACGATTGCCTGGACCTGGCCGCCACCGCCCTGCCCACCAGCGGAGTCACCTCCACCGCCGGCCCCCTGGCCACCCATTAACTTCTGCAATTGCTCTTGCAGCATCTTCAGCAATTGCTGCAATGGATCTTCTTCGCCACCGCCACCTTGTGCGCCGCCCGAACCTTGTTGCCCTTTGGCGGCGATCTGGTCTTCCAGGCCTTTGATCTGCTTCTTAAGGGCCTCAATCTCTTTTTGGTTGCCACCAGACTCACCGGCGCCACCGACACTTCCCTGGGAAAACTGGGGGTTAATACTCATATTCATGCTTGTTGACTCCAAATTGGAAAACACCGTGGTCCGATCAGCGCTGCTGATCAGTCCGAAATCTGTGGCGTTCAACCCAAGATGGTTCCGGTGCGACGCTCCCCTGACATGACTTGAACCAGAATTGGACAAAGGATCAGCGCATTACGGCAAGGACAAAGCATGTTTTCGTACGCCAAATCGCTACTGCTCAAGCTGCGGTGTTTCCTGCCCCATGCAGCGCACCGCCTGTTTCTTGTTGTTGACCAATACACCGCTGAGGCCTTTCTGCTCGGTATCGAACATGACCAACACACCGTCGACACACTGCGCCACTTGCGCGGCCGGGGTCAGGGAGATCTTGTAATCCTCTCCTGGCACCGTCTTGAGCATGGTGAAGTCACTGAGCAGCAACGCATCTTCAGGCTTGGCAAAGTGAAGGTAGCCGTAGAACCACAAGCAGCCGACGGTGCCGATGATGGTGCCGATGCCGGTGAGGATCAGCGGGATCATGTTGCGTTCTTCGCTCATTGCGGGCTCTCTGATGAATCAACTGTAGGAAGGGGGTAGTTCGGAATTTCGCCCAGGCGGCGCAGGCCGTTGAAGTACTGCGGGTCGTCCAGGTAGCGCAGCATCACGGTCTGCCAGGTCTTGTCGGCAAAGGTCTGCACATGGCCACCCCGGGTCAACTGCAACACGCGCGGCGGCGGTGCGGCCTGGTACAGGAGGATGGCGTTGGCCACAGGCACAATCGGGTCATCCAGGCTGTGGAACAGCAGTTTCGGTACGCCGGTTAATTCAGGCATGGCGTGGATCGCACTGTCGGCGTCCGGCACCAGCCACGACAGAGGCACCTGGAGCGGCCATGTTAACCAAGAGGTGCTCAGGGCGAATTGTCCTACGTCACGATAACTGGCGGGCACGCCGTCCAGCACCAGGGCCTTGAGCTGGGCTTGGCGCTCCGGGTGTGCCGCCAGGTAATGCACTGCCAGCGCGCCGCCCAGGCTTTGACCGAGGACGATCAGCGGTTGGTGCTGGGTTTCGGGGGCCTTGTCGATCCAGCTGAACGCCGCATCGATGTCCTGATAGACCTCGGGCAAGGATGGCTTGCCTTCGGACAGGCCATAACCGCGATAGTCCAGCAGCAGCACTTGATAGCCTTGCTCCGGCAACCACCAACTCCCGCCCAAGTGCCAGGCCAGGTTGCCGCCATTGCCATGCAGGTGCAGCACGGTGCCTTTGAGCGGCACGCCGGACTTGGCCGGCAGCCACCAGGCGTGGAGCTTCACGCCATCGGCGGTAGTGAGGGTGACGTCGCGGTAGGCCAGGTGGGCCTTTTGCGGCGTGAACGGCAGGCCAGGCTCGGGGTAAAACAGCAGGGAGCTGCAACCGTTCAAAGTGAGTAGCAGGCACAGAATGCCGAGGATTCTCATCCGTTGAAGCCTCGCTATTGAAAACAAAAGAGATCAAATGTGGGAGCTGGCTTGCCTGCGATAGCGGTGTATCAGTCGCAACTGCTTTAACTGAAAGACCGCTATCGCAGGCAAGCCCGCTCCCACATTTTGATCCGGTTTCGTCAAAGGATATTCGAGTAGTCCGCCTCGATCCGATCCAGGCTCAAGTGGTTGAGGAAGTTGGAGAAACACATCCACGCCGCCAGCGCGTTCATGTCGCGAAACTGGTCTGGCAAGTACTTGGGCGGCACCACCAGGCCCTCGTCCACCAGTTGGCGCAGGGTGCGCATGTCCTCCAGGGTGGTCTTGCCGCAGAACAGCAGCGGCACTTGTTCCAGCTTGCCTTTGCGCACGGCCAGCTGGATGTAGTTGTAGACCATGATAAAGCCCTTGAGGTAGGACAGGTCCTTGGTAAACGGCAAGCCGGTCGGCACCGAGCCACGGAATACGCGGCTGGCGTTGCCGTAGCTTTCGGCCATTTCAAAACCTTGCTCGCGGAAGAACTCGAACACCTGCAGGAAGTCCGCGCCCTCTTCCACCATGTGGATGGCGCGGGTGCGGTTGGTCAATTTACGCAGGCGACTCGGGTAGGAGGCAAACGTGATGATCTCCATCAGGATCGCCAAACCTTCCTGGGTCACGGTGGACGACGGCGGGCCCTTGGACAGGAAGGTGCAGATAGGCTGGTTCTGGCCGTTGAGCGTGGTGCCGACGTGCACCAGGCCTTCATGCACTTCCAGGGCACGTACATCGCGGTCGTTGAACATCGCGTCGGCGCGGATCTTGATGTAGTCGGCACCCGCCGCCGCGTCGGCGACGATACCGTCGGACTCGAACACGCGGATGGTTTCTTCGGCTTCGCCAAACACCTTGTTCAGGCGGGTTTGCAGCAGGGCGACGGCGTCCTTGGCTGTGAGGGTCTTGGCCTCATCTTTCAAGTCGCCACGGCCGTCGATGTTATTCAGGTAGTCGGACAGCATCAGGCCCAGGTCAGCCAGGGTCGGGTCGCCCGCGTGGAACGCGTCCGAGGCGGCGCCGTACAGCTCTTGGGAAATCAGGCCGAAGTCCTCGGTGCCGCGTGCTTCGAGCATGCGCACCACCATGCGGTATTCCCGGCACATGCGGCGCATGATCTGCCCCACCGGGCTGAACTGGCCGAGACGACGGGTGATGTCGCGCTCAATGTTCTGGAACTCCAGCTTCACTGCGCTGGAGTCGAACGACAGTGGCCGGTTGAGGTAATAGTCGCGGCTCACGGCGGGCATTTCCTTACCCTTGGCCTTGAGGAACCCCTGGCGAATGTTCTCGTCCCACTTCACGGCGTCGAGGACACGAATCGGTGTTTGCGCCAGCACAATGCGATCAGACAAGGTGCGTATCGTCTGCTGGTAATCGTCCACCTGGTGCTTCCTCTTTAAACGTTATTTGCCCGTGCGCTGGTAGCGCACGGCTTCAACGAACACATCGGCATTGGCCGGGTCATCCAGGTAGGCAAATACCTGGTCCATGGGGCTGTCGACCACCACACCCGCGCCTTCGACGGTCTCCACGTTGCTGCCGCTCAACACCTTTTGGCCGATGGCCTGGTGAATCTGATCCAGGTCCAGGGTGTAGACCACCAATTCGTGTTTTTCGTCGAACTCGAAGCCCGCCAGGATGTAATGCCCGCCCAGCTTGGCCGGCAGTGGCGCCGACAGGTACCAACGACTGCCATGGCGCGACACGCTAAACAGGTACTCATCACGCTGACCGGGCTTGGCTGTAGGGTAGCTCACGGCTTTGTAACGGTGGTTACCCGCAGCGCTGATGTGCAGGTTGAGCGGCTCGCCCCAGGCGTTCTTGCTCGACCACTGGCCCAACAAAGCCTGCGGCGCGGCCTCATGGGCAGGCAGCGGGTCCTTGAAGGTCACCAGGCAACCGCTCAGTAGCAGGAACGACAAGGCGATGACTGCAACACGCCAGGCTTTCATTCGACACTCCCCGGTGTCAGACCGAGGCCAACACCAAATGCATGTAACGCTTGAGAATCTCAAGCATCTCTTCACCGGTCAGAGGCTCTGCGCCGCCCAGCAGGCCCTGATATTCCATCCGACCGATTATCGCCGTCAACACTTTGGCATCCTGTTGCGGCTCGCGAGAGCCCAATACCTGGAAAAACTGCCCGGTGCCCTGCAACAGGATCTGTTGGTGCGAGCGCACCAGCGCTGCCAGGCGCGGGTTCAACAGGGCCTCCTGGCGGAAGGCCTGTTCAGCCATCAGGTGTTCGCGGCGGTTGGTCAGTTGGCGCAAGACGTAATCGGCGGTCAGCCGCGCAATGTCATCGGCCAGTTGGGAACGCGACTGCGGGCTGCCATCGCCATAGGCGACCATCTCGCGCAGCAGGCCTTCGTTGCGCACCCACAACTTGCCCATGAACGCAGCGCTGCGCTCCACGTATTGGGCAAAGGTATCGGTCAGCAGGTCATCGATGTCCTTGAAGTAATAGGTGGTGGCCGACAACGGCACCCCGGCTTCGGCGGCCACCGCCCGGTGGCGCACGGCGCGAACCCCTTCGCGTACCACGATGCGCATGGCCGCATCGAGAATGTCTTGCCTGCGCTGCTCGCTGCCCCTACGACTGGCCTTACGGCCCTGGTACTGGACGCTTTCAGCCACGGCAGCGGCAATGCCGGCGGCGCCTTCCTGAGCGATTACGCGGTTCACGACACACATCCTTGAATAGATCAAAACCTGGCGCTGTTAGCTTGACGCTTAAAGACGCCGCATAAAAAAGCCGCCTTATAAAAGGCGGCTTCGGATTTCGCTGGATTTACGCTTGCGGCCGCATGTGCGGGAACAATATCACGTCGCGAATCGACGGTGAGTTGGTCAGCAGCATCACCAGACGGTCGATACCAATACCTTCACCGGCGGTTGGCGGCATGCCGTATTCCAGGGCACGGACGAAGTCAGCGTCGTAGTGCATGGCTTCGTCGTCGCCGGCGTCCTTGTCGGCCACCTGGGCCATGAAGCGCTCGGCCTGGTCTTCCGCATCGTTCAACTCGGAGTAGGCGTTGGCGATTTCGCGGCCGCCGATGAACAGCTCGAAACGGTCGGTGACGTTCGGGTTGTCATCGTTGCGACGGGCCAGCGGCGACACTTCGAACGGGTACTGGGTAATGAAGTGCGGCTGTTCCAGCTTGTGCTCCACCAGTTCTTCGAAAATCATCACCTGCAATTTGCCCAGGCCTTCGAAGCCCAGCACCTTGGCGCCGGCTTTCTTGGCAATGGCGCGGGCCTTGTCGATGTCATTCAGGTCGTCAGCGGTCAGCTCAGGGTTGTACTTGAGGATCGAATCGAACACCGACAGACGCACGAACGGCTCGCCGAAGTGGAACACCTTATCGCCGTACGGCACGTCGGTGCTGCCCAGGACCAACTGCGCCAGCTCGCGGAACAGTTCTTCGGTCAGGTCCATGTTGTCTTCATAGTCGGCGTAAGCCTGGTAGAACTCCAACATGGTGAACTCTGGGTTGTGACGCGTCGAAACGCCTTCGTTACGGAAGTTGCGGTTGATCTCGAACACTTTTTCGAAACCACCCACTACCAGGCGCTTGAGGTACAGCTCCGGCGCGATACGCAGGAACATTTCCATGTCCAGCGCGTTGTGGTGGGTTTCGAACGGCTTGGCTGCAGCACCACCGGGGATGGTTTGCAGCATCGGGGTTTCCACTTCGAGGAAGTCACGCTGCATCAGGAAGCTACGAATGTGGGCGATGACTTGCGAGCGCACACGGAAGGTGTGGCGCACGTCTTCGTTGACGATCAGGTCAACGTAGCGCTGGCGGTAGCGCTGCTCGGTGTCGGTCAGGCCGTGGTGCTTGTCTGGCAGCGGGCGCAGGGATTTGGTCAGCAGGCGTACGTTTGTCATTTCAACATACAGGTCGCCCTTGCCGGAACGGGCCAGGGTGCCTTCGGCGGCAATGATGTCGCCCATGTCCCAGGTTTTTACCGCGGCCAGGGTTTCTTCCGACAAGGTCTTGCGGTTGACGTAGACCTGGATGCGACCGGTCATGTCCTGGATCACCATGAACGAGCCACGGTTGAGCATGATGCGACCTGCCACCTTGACCGGGATCGCAGCCTCTGCCAGTTCTTCCTTGGTCTTGTCCGCGTATTGCTTCTGCAAGGCATCGCAGTAGTTTTCGCGACGGAAGTCGTTGGGGAAGGCATTGCCCTTGGCGCGCTCGGCAGCAAGCTTTTCCTTGCGCAGGGCGATCAGGGAGTTTTCTTCCTGTTGCAGGGCTTGCGGGTCGAGTTGTTGGTCGCTCATGTCTTTAAATCTTCCATCACAGGTCTGTTGCCCCCGCCACTGGCGGGGGACTTGAGGTCGGGCAGGCGGTTTACAGGCCCGATTTCAGGCTGGCTTCCAGGTATTCGTCGATATCGCCGTCGAGCACCTTGTCGCAGTCGCTGCGTTCGATGTTAGTGCGCAGATCCTTGATCCGCGACGCATCGAGCACATAAGAACGGATCTGGTGACCCCAGCCGATATCCGACTTGGTGTCTTCCAGCGCCTGGGAAGCAGCGTTGCGCTTCTGCATTTCCTGCTCGTACAACTTGGCCCGCAGCATTTTCATGGCGGTGTCCTTGTTGGCGTGCTGGGAACGTTCGTTCTGGCAGCTGACCACGGTGTTGGTCGGTACGTGGGTAATACGTACGGCCGAGTCGGTGGTGTTTACGTGCTGACCACCGGCACCGGAGGAACGGTAGGTGTCGATACGCAGGTCGGCCGGGTTGATCTCGATTTCCACCTTGTCGTCGATCTCGGGCGAGACGAACACAGCAGAAAACGAGGTGTGGCGACGGTTGCCGGAGTCGAACGGGCTTTTACGCACCAGACGGTGCACGCCGATCTCGGTACGCAGCCAGCCAAAGGCATATTCGCCCTTGATGTGCACGGTGGCGCCCTTGATACCGGCGACTTCACCGGCGGACAGCTCCATGATGGTGGCGTCGAAACCGCGTTTATCCGCCCAGCGCAGGTACATGCGCAGCAGGATGTTGGCCCAGTCCTGGGCTTCGGTGCCGCCGGAACCGGCCTGGATGTCCAGGTAGGCGTTGTTCGGGTCCATCTCGTGGCTGAACATGCGACGGAATTCGAGTTTGGCGAGGTTTTCCTCGAGACGGGCCAGCTCGGCGACGACATCGCCCACTGCGCCTTCGTCGTTCTCTTCGACGGCCATATCCAGCAGGTCACGGCAATCGGCCAGACCGGTGTTCAGTTCGTCGAGGGTATCGACGATCTGCGCCAGCGCAGCGCGCTCGCGGCCCAGTTCCTGGGCGTATTCAGGTTTGTTCCAGACAGCAGGATCTTCAAGCTCGCGATTGACTTCGGTCAGACGCTCATGCTTTTGATCGTAGTCAAAGATACCCCCGAATAGTTTCGGAGCGCTCGGACAGGTCCTTGATGGTGTTAAGGATCGGGTTGATTTCCATGGCGGGCAGCACTCGTTGGCGAACTTTTGAAAGCCGGCGAGTATAACGGCAAACGGGGGGGAACGGCAGCCCGCTTGGCGAAAAGGCGGGGGTGTATACGATCTCCTAAAGAACGGAGATCAAATGTGGGAGCTGGCTTGCCTGCGATAGCGGTCTGTCAGTTGAGGCAGCTGCAACTGGGACACCGCCATCGCAGGCAAGCCAGCTCCCACAGGCGTTCGGCGCCGCTTGCGACTATTCGATACCCACCTGATTGCGCCCGTTATGCTTGGCCGTATACAACCCCTTGTCCGCCGCCAATATCAGCTGCCGACAATCCGTCCCCTGCTGCGGCGTCATGGTCGACAACCCGATGCTGATGGTCAGGCTGGCGCCTTCGGCCGGGGCGATGTGCGGGATTTTAAGGCCCGCGACGGCCATGCGCAGCTTCTCGGCCACCAGGCGTGCACCTCCTGGCGACGTATTGGGCAGCACCAACGCAAACTCTTCACCGCCGTAGCGCGCCGGCAGGTCCGACGGGCGGCTGCTGGCTTCGCGAATGCTGGCGGCGACTTTGCGCAGGGCTTCGTCACCCTCTACGTGGCCGAAGCTGTCGTTGTAGGTCTTGAAGAAGTCCACGTCGATCATCAGCAACGACAGCTGGGTCTGGTCACGCATGGCGCGGCGCCATTCCAGTTCAAGGTATTCGTCGAAGTGGCGGCGGTTGGACAGCCCGGTAAGGCCATCGGAGTTCATCAGCCGTTGCAGCACCAGGTTGGTGTCCAGCAGCTGTTGCTGGCTCACACGCAGCGCACGGTAGGCGGCATCGCGCTGCAACAGGGTCATGTAGGAGCGCGAGTGGTAGCGAATGCGCGCCACCAACTCAATGTTGTCCGGCAACTTGACCAGGTAGTCGTTGGCCCCGGCCGAGAACGCGGCACTCTTGATCAGCGGGTCTTCCTTGGTGGAAAGCACGATGATCGGGATGTTCTGCGTGGCCGGGTGGTTGCGGTATTCGCGCACCAGGGTCAGGCCGTCGAGGCCGGGCATTACCAGGTCCTGCAGGATCACCGTGGGCTTGATGCGGATGGCCTGGGCGATCGCCTGGTGCGGGTCGGCGCAAAAATGGAAGTCGATATTTTCTTCATGGGCCAGGCCGCGTCGCACGGCTTCGCCGATCATGGCTTGGTCGTCGACCAGCAACACCATGGCGGCGTTTTCGTCGGTCTTGATGTCGTCGATCTGTAAATCATTCATGTGCAGTCACCTGAATTACTACCTGCAAGCCAGCATCGCGGAGGGTAAACATCATTTTGCAAAGACCTCCAGCAATCGGGGCGCAATTCTATCCAGTGGGCGAATTTCAACAGCAGCATCAATCGCCGCCGCCGCTTTGGGCATGCCATATACCGCCGAGCTCTGCTGATCCTGGGCGATGGTCAAATAACCTTGTTCACGTAGCAATTTAAGGCCCTGGGCCCCGTCGCGGCCCATGCCGGTCAGCAGTACGCCAACGGCGTCGCCATTCCAATGGCTGGCCACGCTTTCAAAAAACACGTCGATCGAGGGCCGGTAAATCTCGTTCACTGGCTCTGCGGTATAGGCGAGCGTGCCATTTTTCAACAACCGAATGTGGTGATTGGTACCGGCCAATAGCACCACGCCACTTTGCGGCGGTTCGCCTTCGCGGGCCAGGCGCACCGGCAGGCCCGAGGCACTGCTCAGCCACTCGGCCATGCCAGCGGCGAACACCTGGTCCACATGCTGCACCAGCACAATGGCGGCGGGAAAGTCCCGGGGCAAGCCCTTGAGCAGGATTTCCAGGGCGGCCGGACCACCCGCCGAAGAGCCAATGGCCACCAGGCTCTCGCGCTTGCCGGTGATGCGCGGAGGCGCGGTTTCGGCGCGTACGCGGCTGCCACGCTGGCCGATCAGCCAGCCAATATTGAGGATCTTGCGCAGCAACGGCGCCGCCGCGTCCTTGGGGTTGCCCACGCCCAGGGGCGGGGTGTCGACCACATCCAGGGCACCATGGCCCATGGCTTCGAACACACGGCTGACGTTGGCCTGGCGGTCGACGGTCACAATGACGATGGCACACGGCGTCTCGGCCATGATTTGGCGCGTGGCCTCGACCCCGTCCATCACCGGCATGATCAAGTCCATCAGGATCAGGTCCGGGGTCAGCTCGGCACACCGCTGTACGGCTTCCAGGCCGTTGGCAGCCACCCAGACAACCTGATGCGCGGGCTCGAAACTCAAGGCACGGCGCAAGGCCTCCACCGCCAGGGGCATATCATTGACGATCGCAATCCTCATGCCCGCGCGCCTCCAATCAGCTCCACCACGGCGTCCAGCAGGGCATCGTCGTGGAAACTGGCTTTGGCTAAATAATAGTCGGCGCCGGCGTCCAGTCCACGGCGTCGGTCTTCTTCACGATCCTTGTAGGACACCACCATCACCGGCAGCGATTGCAGGCGACTGTCTCGACGCAAAAGTGTGACCAATTCAATACCGTCCATGCGGGGCATATCAATGTCTGTGATCAACAGGTCGAAGTCCTCGGAACGCAATGCGTTCCAGCCGTCCATGCCATCGACCGCGACCGCCACTTCATAACCACGATTAAGTAACAATTTGCGTTGCAGCTCACGCACGGTGAGCGAGTCATCCACCACCAGCACCCGTTTACGCGGCGCTTCGGTGGCCTGCTGGCTACGCCGTGCGATGCGCTCCAGGCGGCCGGTGTTGAGCAACTTGTCCACCGAACGCAGCATGTCTTCCACATCAACGATCAATACCACCGAGCCATCATCGAGCAAGGCACCGGCGGATATGTCCTGGACCTTGCCCAGCCGATCATCCAGCGGCAAGACGACCAAGGTGCGTTCGCCGATAAAGCGCTCCACGGCAATCCCATACACCGCATCGCGCTCGCGGATCACCACGACCTTCAAGGTCTCTTCATTACTCTGCCCCGGCGGGCGCTGCAACAATTGGCTGGCGGCAACCAGGCCGACATGTCGACCCTCGTGCCAGAAATGCTGGCGGCCTTCCAGTTGCACGATATCGTCCGGCGCCAAATCGCACATGCGTTCGATGTGGGCCAGTGGGAACGCATAGGCCTCTTCGCCGACCTCCACCACTAGGCTGCGCACCACCGACAAGGTCAATGGCACTTCCAGGTGAAAGCGACTGCCCTGCCCCGCCGTTTGCTCCAGCACCACCGCACCGCGCAGTTGGCGCACCATATGTTGCACTGCATCCAGGCCGACGCCGCGCCCGGACACTTCGGTGACCTTGTCCCGCAGGCTAAAACCCGGCAAAAACAAGAACGTCAGCAGTTCTTCTTCACTCAATCGCAGCGCGGTTTCCAGCGGCGACAGGTGTCGATCGACAATGGTGCCGCGCAGGCGCTCGAGGTCGACGCCGTTACCATCGTCACTCAGCTCCAGCACCAGCAAACCGGCTTGATGGGAGGCGCGCAGGCGGATCAAGCCCTCGGCAGGCTTGCCCGCCAATACGCGTTGCTCGGGCATTTCGATGCCGTGGTCGACGGCATTGCGCAGTAAGTGGGTGAGCGGCGCTTCGAGCTTCTCCAACACGTCGCGGTCAACCTGGGTCTTTTCGCCCTCGATCTCCAGCCGCACTTGTTTACCCAGGCTACGACCCAAGTCACGCACCATGCGCACCTGCCCGGCCAATACATCGGCAAACGGGCGCATGCGGCAGGCCAACGCCGTGTCGTAGAGCACTTGGGCGCGCTGCCCCGCTTGCCAGCCGAATTCGTCCAGCTCGGCAGTTTTTTCCGCCAGCAGGGCCTGGGCTTCACTGAGCAAGCGTCGGGTATCGGCCAGCGCTTCCTGGGCTTCGAGGTTCAAGTCCAGGGTCTTGAGCTGACCGTCCAGAGCGTCCAGGGCACGCACGCTCTGGCTTTGCATGCGTTTCAAGCGCTGCAGGCTGGCCAGGTAGGGCTTGAGCCGCTGGGTTTCCACCAGGGATTTACTGGACAGGTCCAACAGGCTGTTCAAGCGCTCGGCGGTAACCCGCAGCACGCGCTCACCGCCTTCGGTCATGCGTTTGTTCTGGCGCACCGGCTCGGCGGCAACGGGCGGCGCGGGCTCAGGCTCAGGCGGCAGTTCCTCAACGATGGGCGCAGGTGCCAGCTCAGGCACTGGAGGCGGCGGTGTCACGTTAACGACCGGTGCCTGGGACGGATCGAGCAAGCGCTCCATCAACGCCACATAGGCTTCGATATCTGCCGGCCCCACGTCATTGCCGGGGGTGGCAATGCGCATCAGCAGGTCGGTGCCTTGCAGCAGTGCATCAATATGTTCAGGTTGCAGGTAAAGCCGGCTTTCCTGGGCGCTGACCAGGCAATCTTCCATCACGTGGGACACGCTGACCCCGGCGTCCACCCCAACAATACGTGCCGCGCCCTTCAAGGAATGCGCGGCGCGCATGCAGGCTTCAAGCTGATCGGCCTGGGTCGGGTTGCGCTCCAGCGCCAGCAAGCCTGCGCTCAGTACCTGGGTTTGCGCATCGGCTTCCAGGCTGAACAGTTCCAGCAGCGAGGCATCGCGCATCTGGTCGGGGGTCATGTGAGGCTCCGGGTCACGGCGGACAACAATTGCGCCTCGTCCAACCAACGCAGGCTGCGGCCTTTCCACTGCAATACACCCTGGGTGTAGCGCGCGCTGGCCTGGGTACCGGAGGCCGATGCGGCCTTCAAGGTACGCTCATCGATGGCGTGGATGCCGTCGACTTCATCCACCGGCACCACCACCGGGCCATCCTGGGCGGCAATGATCAGCATGCGCGGCATGATGCGCCCGCCCGTGGCGCCATTGTTGGTAGCGTCCAGGCCCAGCAGCTCCACCAGTGACAGGCACGCCACCAGCGCGCCGCGCACATTGGCCACGCCAAGCAAGGCGCGAGAACGTTGGTGCGGCAGGGAGTGGATCGGTTGCAGCGGCGCCACTTCCACCAGGCAACGGGTGGCAATGCCCAGCCATTCTTCGCCGAGGCGGAACATCAGCAACGACCGGGTGACCACGTCTTCACCGACTTCAACGGTGGCCTGCGGACGGTGGTCGTCCTGCTGCAAGGCATAGCGGTCCAGCAGGCGCGTGGCGGCGGTGGAATACACCGAGCAGTTGCGGCAGTGGATATGGTCTGCCAACAGCGGGCAGGATTTGTCGCCGTGGATACCGATCCGGTTCCAGCAGTCGTCGATGGCTTGGGTGTCGGCCAGGGTCAGGTCCAGGCCTGCGGTGTCGAGCACGTGTGGGCTACTCATCGTTTGGACTCACTGTCAGCTCGCTCGCTACGTGCGGCACGGGCCTGCAAACGGCGCGCCCCCGCCGTGTCACCTTGGGATTCGAGCAACGCGGCCAGGTGCATCAAGGCCTGCGGGTGCTGCGGTTCCAGATACAGGGCTTTGCGGTAGAAGCCCTGGGCTTCCAGGGCGCTGCCGGACACATCGCTGAGCAGCCCCAGCCAGTAGAAGACCTGCGCGGCTGGCGGGTGGTTGTTCAAATATTGTTCACAGGCAGCACGCGCTTCAGCGCTTTTGCCCTCATTGGCGAGTGTGGCGATGCGGCTGAGCAAGGTATTCGCATCGGACGGCGGCGCCTTGATCGGTACCACCTGGGTGTTAACCGTGCTGAACGGCCGCGGTCGCACGGGCAGCGTCGCCGCAGTACGCGGGGGCGGGGGCGCGGGAATCGGCGCGAACACCGGCTCAGGCTTGACCGGCTCGGCATGCCGGCTGAACGCAAAGGACTGCGGTACGCCAATCGAGCGCATGCCATGACGCCCCAGCAGGCTGCCTTCGGCCGGGCCGATAAACAGCACGCCATCGACGTGAGTCAGGCCCTTGAGCACATCGAACACTTGCTTCTGGGTCGGCTGGTCGAAGTAGATCAGCAGGTTGCGGCAAAACACAAAGTCGTAGCTCGGCTCATTGGCCAGCAGCGTCGGATCAAGCAGGTTGCCGACTTGCAGCCGCACCTGTTCGCGCACGCGGTCAGCGATGTGGTAACCATCGCCGTATTCGGTGAAGTGCCGGTCCCGAAAGCCGATATCGCCACCCCGGAACGAGTTCTTGCCGTACACCCCGCGCCGCGCGCGCTCCACCGACAGCGGGCTGACATCCAGGCCCAACACCTTGAATTGATGGGGCGCCAGGCCAGCATCCAGCAAGGCCATGGCAATCGAATAGGGTTCTTCGCCGGTGGAACACGGCAGGCTGAGGATGCGCAGCGCGCGCATCTGCTTGATCTCGGCCAGGCGTGCCTTGGCCAGGCGCGCCAGTGTTGCAAAGGATTCGGGGTATCGGAAAAACCAGGTCTCGGGGACGATCACCGCTTCGATCAGCGCTTGCTGCTCATCCTGGGAGCTTTGCAGGTGCTGCCAGTATTCGCCCGCTGTCTGCGCGTGCGTCGCCTGGGTGCGTTGGCGCACCGCGCGTTCGATGATCGCCTCGCCCACCGAGGCCACGTCCAGGCCGATGCGCTCCTTCAAGAAGGCAAAGAAACGTGGATCGTTGCTCATACGCTCAACTCGGCTGAAAACAACACGGCACGCACATCATCGGTCAGCAGGTCGTTCACGCCGATCCATTGCATCAGGCCTTGGGCATCCTCACGCACCGGCCCCAGGTACGGCGCCTGGCGGTTGTCCAGGCCGTAGGGCTGAAACTCGGCCGGGTCGCAACGCAGGGTATCGGTGGCTTGTTCAAGGATCAGCCCCAGCCAACGTGCTTCGTGCCACGGCTCTGGTTGATAATTGACCAGCACCAGCCGCGTGCTGGTACGGGCCTGGGCCGGCGCACCAAAGGTTAGGGCACTCAGGTCGATGACCGGCACCAGCGCTCCGCGATGGGCAAAGATACCGGCCACCCACAACGGCGCATGGGCGATCGGCTTGAGCGGCAGGCGCGGTAGCACCTCAGCCACTTCGGTGGCTTTGAGGGCATAGCGTTCGCTGCCGATGCAAAACACCAGGAACAACGCCTTTTTCGCTGCCGGGACGGCGCCGCGTTTAGCCGCGAGGTCGCTCATCAGACTTTGAAACGCGACACGCCGCTGCGCAGACCGACCGCAACCTGGCTCAGTTCATCAATCGCAAAGCTGGCCTGGCGCAGCGACTCGACGGTCTGGCTGCTGGCGTCGCCCAGTTGCACCAGTGCGTGGTTGATCTGCTCGGCACCGGTGGCCTGGGCCTGCATGCCTTCGTTGACCATCAACACGCGCGGCGCCAGGGCCTGTACCTGATGGATGATCTGCGACAGCTGCTCGCCCACTTGTTGCACTTCGGACATGCCCCGGCGTACTTCCTCGGAGAACTTGTCCATGCCCATCACGCCAGCGGACACCGCCGACTGGATCTCACGCACCATCTGCTCGATGTCATAGGTGGCCACGGCAGTCTGGTCAGCCAAGCGGCGCACTTCGGTGGCGACCACAGCAAAACCGCGCCCGTATTCGCCGGCTTTTTCAGCCTCGATGGCCGCGTTGAGCGACAGCAGGTTGGTCTGGTCGGCGACCTTGACGATGGTTACCACCACCTGGTTGATGTTGCCGGCTTTCTCATTGAGGATCGCCAGCTTGGCGTTCACCAGGTCGGCGGCGCCCATGACCGAGTGCATGGTTTCTTCCATGCGCGCCAGGCCTTGCTGCCCGGAACCGGCGGCCACCGATGCCTGGTCGGCAGCAGTCGACACTTCGGTCATGGTGCGGACCAGGTCCTTGGACGTGGCGGCGATCTCGCGGGAAGTGGCACCGATTTCGGTGGTCGTCGCCGCCGTTTCGGTGGCGGTGGCCTGTTGTTGCTTGGAGGTGGCGGCGATCTCGGTGACCGAGGTGGTGACCTGCACCGACGAACGCTGGGCCTGGGACACCAGGGCGGTGAGCTCGGTCATCATGTCGTTGAAGCCGGTTTCCACCGCGTTGAATTCGTCCTTGCGCTCCAGGTTCAGGCGCTTGCTCAGGTCGCCGCCGCGCATGGTTTCAAGGATTTCGACGATGCGTTGCATCGGCGCCATGATCGCGCGCATCAACAGCAAACCGCACAGACCGGCGGCCAGAATGGCCAGCACTAACGACACGAACATGCTGACTTTGGCGGCAGATACCGCGTTATCAATGGCACTGGTCGCTTGGTCGGCAACGCTCTTGTTTTCGGTAATGATGTCATTGAGCTTCATGCGCCCAGCCGTCCAGGCGGGCGTCAGATTGGTATTGAACTCTTTGCGGGCGGCGTCCAGGTCATTGCGCTGCAGGCTATCAAGCACAACGGCCAGGCTCTTGTTGTAGGCCTGGTGCAGGGATTCGAATTTATCGAACTCGGCCTGATCTTCCCGACCGTTGATGGTTTTCTGATAGCTGGCCATCTGCGTCTGGATACGCGCTTCATAGGATTTGAAGTCGGCCTTGTCGGTATCGCTCAAGCCCTTGTCGTCGCGCAGGCCAAGCATTTCGAGGGTTTGCAGGTAGCTGTCGACCCACGCGCTGCGGATCATCGAACTGAGGTACACACCCGGCACGGCGTCGTCGCGGACCGCTTCCTCGCTGTTTTCGATCTTCAGCAACCGTGAATAGGAGACCACAACCATTAACAGCATGATGGCGATAATGACCGCAAAGCTTGCCAAGATCCGTTGGCGCAAGGTCCAGTTCTTCACAGTAATTCCTCGAAGGGCCGATCAAATGCCGGGGAGTATAGCTGAGCAGAAGCCCTCATTAATCAATGGGTTTTGATGTAGGGATCACAGAATGCAAATGTAGGAAGGGGCTTGCGGCAGATGGCGGTGATTCGGCCACCTGTAAAAGGGCTGAAACACCGCGATTGAGACATGATCACAATCGAAATTGTGGGTGCAGGCAGCTAACCGGCGTTCAGGCGCACCTGTTTTTCCAACTCGGCCTTTAAACCAGGCTCAAGCTTGAGCTGGCGCGCCAGCTCGTCGAGGTAGGCCTTTTCCATAAAGTTCTCCTCATCCACCAGCATCACACTGGCGATGTACATTTCGGCCGCCATTTCCGGAGTGCTCGCCGCCCGCGCCACGTCGGCCGGGTCCAGGGGCTTGTTCAGCTCCGCGTGCAGCCAGCTTTGCAGCTCACGGTCGTTGTCCAGCTTGGTGAATTCACCTTCGATCAGCGTGCGTTCGCGCTCGTCTACGTGGCCATCAGCCTTGGCGGCGGCGACCAGCGCCTTGAGGATGGCTTGGCTGTGTTGCTCAACCTGTGCCGCCGGCAGGCGGTCGATGGTTTGCGGTTCACCTTTGGGCGCAGTGGCCTGTTGTGCCTGCCAGTTGCCGTAGGCCTTGTAGGCAATGACGCCCAACGCTGCCAAACCGCCGTAGGTCAGGGCCTTGCCGCCGAATTTACGGGCTTTCTTGTTACCGAGCAGCAAGCCCATCGCACCCGCTGCCAAGGCGCCGCCGCCCGCGCCGCCCAGCAGGCTGCCCAGGCCGCTACCGCCGAGCAATCCGCCCAGGGCGCCTTTGTCTTCCTGCTTACGTTGGCCGCCACTCTTGTTCTGCAGCATGTCCTGGCCAGACTTGAGCAATTGATCGAGCAATCCACGGGTATTCATTCGTAGCCTCCAGACACTAGGGTTCATAGGACCAATAGGCCCCCAGCGTAAAACTAAGTGCCAAAAAGCCCCGATCTAGAGTGCTTCCAGATGTAACGCCGCCGCCCTTCGTTAAAACCGATATACACTCGAACAAATCTATAAAAACACCCCACTGGTAATTCCAGCATGATGACCCTGCGTCAAATCCGGCATTTCATCGCCGTGGCCGAGACCGGCTCGATCTCCGCCGCCGCACAGACTGCGTTTATTTCCCAGTCCACCCTGACCCTGGCGATCCAGCAACTGGAGCAGGAAATCGGCGTAAACCTGTTCAATCGCCACGCCAAGGGCATGACCCTGACTCACCAGGGCCACCAGTTTCTGCGCCAGGCGCACCTGATCCTCGCCACCGTCGATAACGCCAAGCGCAGCCTGCAACAGAGCACCGACCAAGTGGCCGGACAGTTGATCATCGGCGTGACCAGCCTGGTTGCCGGCTACTACCTCGCCGACCTGCTCACCCGTTTCCAGCGCGCCTACCCCAACGTGGAAATCCGCGTGATGGAGGATGAGCGCCCGTACATCGAGCATTTGCTGGTCAGTGGTGAGATCGATGTAGGCGTGCTGATCCTCTCCAACCTTGAAGACCGCCACGCCCTGCAGACCGAAGTGCTCACCCACTCCCCTCACCGCCTGTGGCTGCCGGCACAACACCCGCTGCTGGAGCACGACAGCATCAACCTTGCCGACGTGGCGCGTGAGCCGCTGATTCAACTGAACGTCGATGAAATGGGCCACAACGCCCAGCGCATGTGGACCGGTGCGGGCCTGCAACCACGAGTGACCTTGCGCACTGCCTCCACCGAGGCGGTGCGAAGCCTGGTGGCGGCGGGCCTTGGCGTGTCGATCCAGCCCGACATGACCTACCGCCCCTGGTCGCTTGAGGGCGACATTATTGAAGCGCGACCGATCGCCGACCTCAGCCAAACCCTCGACGTCGGCCTGGCCTGGCGTCGTGGCACGGCGCGGCCGGCGTTGGTGGACCCGTTCCTGACGGTCGCTCGTGAACAGCCCCATCCGCGCAAGCCATCTATTTAATCGAATGCTGCATTCAGTATTTAGTATTTGTTGACCTCGCGCCCGACCTCTACTCTCACTTCATCCATAAGAGAAGGTCAGGCGCCCTGTAAGAGAACGCCCATGGCCATACAACAAAAGAGATCGCGAAAAATGTCCGGCGCACCCACCCCGCTGCTCACCGCGTTGCTGATCGACGGCGAACTGGTCCAGGGCCAGGGTTTTGTCGAGCCGATCCTCAACCCCGCCACGGGTGAAGTGCTGACTCAAATCGCCGAGGCCAGTACCGAGCAGGTCGAAACCGCGATCCTCGCTGCCCATCGTGCTTTTGCGACCTGGTCGCGCACCACGCCGCAACAACGCTCGAACATCCTGCTGGGCATCGCCGATGCCATCGAAACACAAGCCGACTACCTCGCTCGCCTGGAATCGCTGAACTGCGGCAAGCCATTGCACTTGGCGCGCCAGGATGATTTGAGCGCCACGGTGGATGTGTTCCGCTTCTTCGCCGGTGCTGTGCGCTGCCAGACCGGGCAACTGAGCGGTGAGTACCTGCCGGGCTACACCAGCATGGTGCGCCGCGACCCTATCGGAGTCGTGGCGTCAATTGCGCCGTGGAACTACCCGCTGATGATGGCCGCGTGGAAAATCGCCCCGGCCCTCGCCGCCGGCAATACCCTGGTGTTCAAACCCTCGGAACATACGCCCCTGTCGATCCTGGCCCTGGCGCCGGTGCTTAAAGAGCTGCTACCACGCGGAGTGATCAACATTCTGTGTGGCGGCGGCGAAGGCGTCGGCAGCCATTTGGTCAGCCACGCAAAAGTGCGCATGGTTTCGCTGACCGGCGATATCGTCACCGGGCAAAAAATTCTGCAAGCCGCATCCAAAACACTTAAACGCACGCACCTGGAGCTGGGCGGCAAAGCCCCGGTGATCGTGTGCAACGACGCCGACCTGCAAGCCGTGGTCGAAGGCGTGCGTGCCTACGGTTACTACAACGCCGGCCAAGACTGCACCGCTGCGTGCCGTATCTACGCCCAGGCCGGGATTCACGACAAATTGGTCGCCGAGTTGGGCGCGGCGGTCAGCAGCTTGCGCTTTGCCGGCAAACGCGATGCCGACAACGAACTCGGCCCGCTGATCAGTACGCGCCAGCGCGACCGCGTTGCCAGTTTTGTCGAACGCGCCCTCGGCCAGCCGCATATCGAACGCATCACCGGCGCCGCCGTGCATTCCGGTGCAGGTTTCTATTACCAACCCACCCTGCTCGCCGGCTGCAAGCAAAGCGATGAAATCGTGCAGCGCGAAGTGTTTGGCCCAGTGGTCACCGTGACCCGCTTCGACGAACTGGAGCAGGCGGTGGACTGGGCCAACGACTCGGAATATGGCCTGGCCTCATCGGTCTGGACCCAGAACCTGGACAAGGCCATGCAAGTGGCCGCGCGCCTGCAATACGGCTGCACCTGGATCAACAGCCATTTCATGCTCGTAAGTGAAATGCCCCACGGCGGCTTGAAGCGCTCGGGGTACGGGAAAGATCTGTCCAGCGATTCGCTACAGGACTACAGCGTGGTGAGACACATCATGGCGCGCCACGGCCAGCATCTTTAAAACAACAACTAAGCTCTTGCGGTACCGGCTTCACACACTGCCCCGACCATAATTAAAGAAGAGGGAACCCCTATGTCCGCGCACAAGACCGCACTGCTCAGTGCCCTGACCACCGCGCTGCTGGCCAGCGCCAGCATCCAGGCCGCCGAACCGCTCAAGGCGGTCGGTGCCGGTGAAGGCCAGTTGGATATCGTCGCCTGGCCCGGCTACATCGAACGTGGCGAAAGCGACAAGGCCTACGACTGGGTCACCGGTTTTGAGAAGGAAACCGGCTGCAAGGTCAACGTGAAAACCGCCGCCACGTCTGACGAAATGGTCAGCCTGATGGCCAAGGGTGGTTATGACCTGGTGACTGCATCGGGTGATGCGTCGTTGCGCCTGATCGGCGGCAAGCGTGTGCAGCCGATCAACACGGCATTGATCCCGAACTGGAAGAACATCGACCCGCGCCTCAAAGACGCGCCGTGGTATGTGGTCGGCCAGCAAACCTACGGCACCCCGTACCAATGGGGCCCGAACGTGTTGATGTACAACACCAACGTATTCAAGACCGCGCCCACCAGCTGGAACGTGGTGTTTGACGCGCAAAACCTGCCGGACGGCAAGCCGAACAAAGGTCGCGTGCAAGCGTATGACGGCCCGATCTACATCGCCGATGCGGCGCTGTACCTCAAGTCGACCAAGCCGGAACTGGGCATCCAGAACCCGTATGAGCTGACCGAAACCCAGTACAAGGCCGTGCTTGAGTTGTTGCGCGCCCAGCAACCGCTGATCCACCGCTACTGGCACGACACCACGGTACAGATGAGCGACTTCAAAAACGAAGGCGTGGTGGCCTCCAGCGCCTGGCCGTATCAGGTCAACGGCCTAGTCAACGAGAAGCAGCCGATTGCCTCGACCATTCCAAAGGAAGGCGCCACCGGCTGGGCCGACACCACCATGTTGCACAGCGAAGCCAAGCACCCGAACTGCGCCTACAAGTGGATGGACTGGTCGCTGCAACCCAAAGTCCAGGGCGATGTTGCCGCCTGGTTCGGCTCGCTGCCGGCAGTGCCTGCCGCCTGTAAAGAGAGCGAACTGCTGGGCGCCGAAGGCTGCAAGACCAATGGGTTCGACCAGTTCGACAAGATCGCCTTCTGGAAAACCCCGCAGGCTGAGGGCGGCAAGTTCGTGCCGTATAGCCGCTGGACCCAGGATTACATCGCGATCATGGGCGGGCGCTAAACCTGCCCGGGCTGCATAGATCCAATGTGGGCAGGGTTTATGTGGGAGCTGGCTTGCCTGCGATGCAGACACCTCGGTGTTTCAGCCAGACCGAAGTGATGCGATCGCAGGCAAGCCAGCTCCCACAGAAAAGCGCTCACATTTCAATTGCGATGACAGATTCCCCCGTTTTTTCAGAAGTCCAGGCCGGGCCGCTGCGACGACCCGCGCCTTTTCGGAGCACCGCACCATGACGCTTGCAGTCCAATTCACCCACGTTTCCCGTCAGTTCGGCGAAGTGAAAGCCGTTGACCGGGTTTCCATCGATATCCAGGACGGCGAGTTCTTTTCCATGCTCGGTCCCTCGGGCTCCGGCAAGACCACGTGCCTGCGCCTGATCGCCGGGTTCGAGCAGCCGAGCGCAGGCTCGATCCGTATCCATGGCGAGGAGGCCGCTGGCTTGCCGCCGTATCAGCGCGACGTGAACACCGTGTTCCAGGATTACGCGCTGTTCCCCCATATGAATGTGCGCGACAACGTGGCGTACGGCCTCAAAGTCAAAGGCGTCGGCAAGACCGAGCGCCTGAACCGCGCAGAGGAAGCCTTGGGCATGGTCGCCCTCGGCGGCTACGGCGACCGCAAGCCGGTGCAGCTCTCCGGTGGCCAACGCCAACGGGTAGCCCTGGCCCGTGCGCTGGTCAATCGCCCGCGCGTGTTGCTGCTGGATGAACCGCTGGGCGCCCTCGACCTCAAGCTGCGCGAACAGATGCAAAGCGAGCTGAAAAAGCTGCAACGCCAACTGGGCATCACCTTTATTTTCGTGACCCACGACCAGACTGAAGCGCTGTCGATGTCGGACCGTGTGGCGGTGTTCAACAAGGGTCGTATCGAGCAAGTCGACACCCCACGCAACCTGTATATGAAGCCGGCCACCGCCTTCGTGGCCGAGTTCGTCGGCACCTCCAACGTGATTCGCGGCGAGTTGGCCCAACGCCTCAGCGGCAGTGCCCAGCCGTTCTCGATCCGCCCGGAACACGTGCGCTTTGCCGAAGGCCCGCTGGGCGCCGGTGAAGTGGAAGTCAGCGGCCTGCTGCACGATATCCAGTACCAGGGCAGCGCCACCCGCTATGAGCTGAAACTGGAAAACGGCCAGGCGCTGAATATCAGCCAGGCCAACAACCAATGGCTGGATATCAGCAGCGGTCATCAGGTCGGTCAGTCCATCACCGCCCGTTGGGCGCGGGAAGCCATGACTCCGCTGACCGAAATCGCAGGCGAGGTGTGACATGAGCCTGGCCCTTTCTCAACCGCCGATGCGCAGGTTTTCCAACCTGCTGTACCGCAAGCCCAACCTGTACCTGGCGATGCTGTTGATACCGCCACTGATCTGGTTCGGCGCGATCTACCTGGGGTCGTTGCTGACCCTGCTGTGGCAAGGTTTCTACACCTTCGACGACTTCACCATGGCGGTCACGCCGGACCTTACCCTGGCCAACTTCGCGGCGCTGTTCCAGCCGTCGAACTTCGACATCATCGTGCGCACCTTGAGCATGGCGATCGTGGTGTCCATCGCCAGCGCCATCGTGGCCTTCCCCATCGCCTATTACATGGCGCGCTACACCACGGGCAAGACCAAGGCGTTTTTCTACATCGCGGTGATGATGCCGATGTGGGCCAGCTACATCGTCAAGGCCTATGCCTGGACCTTGCTGCTGGCGAAGGGCGGCGTCGCGCAGTGGTTTGTGCAGCACCTGGGGCTGGAGCCGGTCTTGCAGTTCGTGCTGGGCATTCCGGGCGTAGGCGGCAGTACCTTGAGCACTTCGCACCTGGGGCGGTTCATGGTGTTCGTCTATATTTGGCTGCCGTTCATGATCCTGCCGATCCAGGCCTCGCTGGAACGTTTGCCGCCGTCGTTGCTGCAAGCCTCGGCCGACCTTGGGGCCAAGCCACGCCAGACCTTCATGCAGGTGATCCTGCCGCTGTCGGTGCCGGGGATTGCTGCCGGTTCGATCTTCACGTTCTCGCTGACCCTGGGCGATTTCATCGTGCCGCAGCTTGTCGGGCCACCCGGTTACTTCGTTGGCGGCATGGTCTACGCGCAGCAAGGCGCCATCGGCAACATGCCCATGGCCGCGGCGTTCACCCTGGTGCCGATCGTGCTGATCGCGGTTTACCTGTCCATCGTCAAACGCCTGGGGGCCTTCGATGCACTCTGAAAAATCCTCGTTGGGCCTGAAGATCGCAGCCTGGGGCGGCTTGGTGTTCTTGCACTTCCCGATCCTGATCATCTTCCTGTACGCCTTCAATACCGAAGAAGCCGCGTTCAGCTTTCCGCCCCAAGGGTTCACCTTGAAGTGGTTCAGCGTGGCATTCGCCCGGCCGGACGTGCTGGAAGCCATCAAGCTGTCGCTGCAGATCGCGGCCATTGCCACGTTGATCGCCATGGTGCTCGGCACATTGGCCTCGGCCGCGCTGTATCGCCGTGAGTTCTTCGGCAAGCAAGGCGTGTCGCTGATGCTGATCCTGCCGATTGCACTGCCTGGGATCATCACCGGTATCGCGTTGCTGGCAACGTTCAAGTCGCTGGGCATCGAGCCCGGGATGTTCACCATCATCGTCGGCCACGCGACCTTCTGCGTGGTGATCGTCTACAACAACGTGATCGCGCGCTTGCGCCGTACCTCCCACAGCCTGATCGAAGCCTCGATGGACCTGGGCGCCGACGGCTGGCAGACCTTCCGCTACATCATCATGCCCAACCTGGGCTCGGCGCTGCTGGCCGGCGGCATGCTCGCCTTTGCGCTGTCGTTCGACGAAATCATCGTTACCACCTTCACCGCCGGCCACGAGCGCACCTTGCCGCTGTGGCTGCTCAACCAGTTGAGCCGCCCGCGCGATGTGCCGGTGACCAACGTGGTGGCGATGCTGGTGATGCTGGTGACGATGTTTCCGATTCTGGGTGCCTATTACCTCACGCGCGGCGGTGAAAGCGTGGCGGGGAGTGGCGGTAAATAATTAACAACACATAGCCACCGTTGAAACACGGTCAATGTGGGAGCTGGCTTGCCTGCGATAGCAGTATCGACTGAAGCACCGCTATCGCAGGCAAGCCAGCTCCCACATTTGAATCGAGTTTCCTCAGGCAGCAACCGTCGTTTTGAGGAGAGTTGAACCATGCAAACCAAATTACTGATCAACGGCCAGCTGGTCGAAGGCGAAGGCCCGGCCCAAGCGGTGTTCAACCCGGCCCTCGGCCGCGTGCTGGTGGAAATCAACGAAGCCAGCGAAGCCCAGGTCGACGCCGCCGTGCGTGCCGCCGATGCGGCCTTTGAAAGCTGGTCGCAAACCGCACCGAAGGATCGCTCCCTGTTGCTGCTGAAACTGGCGGACGTGATCGAGGCCCATGGCGAAGAACTGGCCAAGCTGGAGTCGGACAACTGCGGCAAACCCTACAGTGCCGCGCTGAACGACGAGATCCCGGCGATTGCCGACGTGTTCCGCTTCTTCGCCGGCGCCAGTCGCTGCATGAGCGGCTCGGCTGGCGGCGAGTACCTGCCGGGCCATACGTCGATGATCCGCCGCGATCCAGTGGGCGTGATTGCCTCCATCGCACCGTGGAACTACCCACTGATGATGGTCGCCTGGAAAATCGCCCCGGCGCTGGCTGCGGGTAATACCGTGGTGCTCAAGCCGTCGGAACAAACCCCACTGACCGCGTTGCGCATGGTTGAACTGGCCGCCGACATTTTCCCGGCCGGTGTACTCAACCTGGTGTTTGGTCGTGGGCCAACAGTAGGCAGCCCGCTGGTGAATCACCCGAAAGTGCGCATGGTGTCGCTGACCGGCTCCATCGCGACCGGCGCGAATATCATCTCGAGCACGGCCGACAGTGTTAAGCGCATGCACATGGAACTGGGCGGCAAAGCGCCGGTGATCATCTTCAATGACGCGGACATCGATGCTGCCGTGGAAGGCATTCGCACCTTTGGCTTCTACAACGCCGGGCAGGACTGTACGGCCGCATGCCGCATTTATGCCCAGGCCGATATCTACGAGGCATTCGTCGAGAAACTCGGCGCCGCCGTCGCCAGCATCAAATACGGTTTGCAGGATGACCCTGGCACCGAGCTGGGCCCGTTGATCACGGCGCAACATCGCGACCGCGTGGCCGGGTTTGTCGAACGTGCCGTGGCGCAGCCGCATATTCGCCTGGTAACCGGCGGCAAGGCGGTGGAAGGCAATGGCTTCTTCTTTGAACCGACGGTGTTGGCCGACGCGCAGCAGGACGATGAAATCGTACGTCGCGAAGTGTTCGGGCCAGTGGTTTCCGTGACCCAGTTCAACGATGAAGCGCAGGTGCTGGGTTGGGCCAACGATTCGGACTACGGGCTGGCGTCGTCCGTGTGGACGGCCGATGTGGGCCGCGCCCATCGTTTGGCTGCGCGCTTGCAGTACGGCTGCACGTGGGTGAATACCCACTTCATGCTGGTCAGCGAAATGCCTCACGGCGGTCAGAAACTGTCGGGGTATGGCAAGGATATGTCCATGTATGGGCTGGAGGACTACACCACTGTTCGGCATGTGATGTTCAAGCACTGACGCGCAACCCTTGTAAAAGCTGGCTTGTGTGGGAGAGGGCTTGCCCGCGATTACGGAGTGTCAGTCGAAAAGGCGATGACTGATCCACTGCCATCGCGGGCAAGCCCGCTCCCACATGAGCCTCCTCATAACAATAAATAATTCGTAGGTTCCCCATGGACATCACCCGCCGCGACTTCCTCAACGGCGTCGCCATTACCATTGCCGCCGGCATGACGCCGCTGCAACTCCTGCAAGCCGCTCCCGATGGCCGCTACTACCCTCCTGCCCTCACCGGCCTGCGCGGCAGCCATGTGGGTTCGTTCGAAGTGGCGCACCAGATGGGCTGGGAAAAGAAGGTGTTCGACACCGAGAAACTGCCGATCACCGAGGACTATGACCTGGTGGTGGTTGGCGGCGGGTTAAGCGGTTTGTCAGCGGCGTGGTTCTACCGCGAGAAGCACCCGAAGGCGAAGATCCTGATCCTGGAAAACCACGACGACTTCGGTGGCCACGCCAAGCGCAATGAATTCCAGGCCGGTGGCCGCATGATCATCGGCTACGGCGGCAGCGAAGCGTTCCAGTCGCCCAACCACCTCTACAGCAAGGAAGTGAACGGGCTGTTGAAGAAACTGGGGGTCAATATCAAGCGCTTCGAAACCGCCTTCGATCGCCAGTTCTACCCGGGCCTGGGGCTGTCGCGCGGGGTGTTTTTCGACAAGGAAAACTTCGGCGAAGACAAACTGGTAACCGGCGATCCAACCCCCATGGTGGCCGATGACATTGCGCCGGACCAGTTGAATGCGCGCTCCCTGCAAGACTTCATCAATGATTTCCCCTTGCCGGCCGCAGACCGCCAGGCTCTGATCGAACTGCACACGGCGCCCAAGGACTATCTGCCAGGCAAATCAGCAGAGGAAAAAGCTGACTACCTGGCGGTCACCAGCTACCGCGACTTCCTGCTCAAGAACGTAGGCTTGTCGGAAGGTGCGGTGAAGTACTTCCAGAGTCGCACCAATGACTTCATGGCGTTGAGCATCGATGCCGTTGCATCGTCCGATGCCTACAGCGTGGGTTTCCCAGGCTTTGCCGGGATGAACCTGGCACCGATCAGCGAAGAAGCCGCGGCGGAAATGGAAGAGCCCTACATCTACCACTTCCCGGATGGCAATGCGTCGGTGGCCCGCCTGCTCGTGCGCAGCCTGATCCCTGGGGTTGCGCCGGGGCATACGATGGAAGACATCGTGCTGGCGCCCTTTGATTACGCCAAGCTCGATCAACCCAAAGCATCGGTGCGGGTGAGACTGAACAGTACGGCGGTGAGTGTGCGTAACGTCGGCGATGGCGTGCATGTCGGCTACAGCCGTGGCGGGCAACTCGCCCAGGTGCGCGGCAAGCGCTGCATCCTGGCCTGCTACAACATGATGATCCCTTACCTGCTCAAAGACCTGCCCGCGCCACAGGCCCACGCCTTGAGCCAAAACGTGAAATACCCGTTGGTGTACACCAAGGTGGTCATTCGTAATTGGCAGTCGTTCCAGAAACTTGGGGTACACGAGATTTATGCGGCGACCCAACCCTACAGCCGGATCAAACTGGATTACCCGGTCAGCATGGGCGGCTACGACCACCCACGCGACCCGACGCAGCCGATTGGCCTGCACATGGTCTACGTGCCCACCAGCCCCAACAGCGGCATGAACGCACGTGACCAGGCACGCGCCGGACGGGGCAAGTTGTATGGGCAGACCTTTGAGCAGCTTGAGGCGCAATTGCGTGACCAGTTGCAACGCATGCTGGGCCCGGGTGGGTTCAATCATGAACGCGACATTCTGGCGATCACTGTCAACCGCTGGTCACATGGTTATGCGAGCTTCTCCAACAGCCTGTTCGATGACGCCGATGAAAGCGAAGCGTGGATGACCCTGGCGAAAAAACCGCTGGGGCATGTGAGCATTGCCAACTCGGATGCGGCGTGGAGCGCCTATGCGCACGCGGCGATTGATGAGGCGTTCAGGGCCGTGGGGGAAGTTGCCTGAAATACAGTTTAAATGTGGGAGCGGGCTTGCTCGCGAATACGGTGTGTCAGTCGACACATCTGTGTTTGATGCCTTGCTTTCGCGAGCAAGCCCGCTCCCACATTAGATCCTCATGGTGTTTGAGTGCCGTGCCCAGACGCATAGTCGGAAACACCTTGTTTCACATGCAAAGCCATCACCCCGCTATCAATCATTTTTCCTACGTCATCGAACCGCTTAAGCTATCCGGCGTCTGTTTATTGTCCGTAGCGTTTGGTCGAAGGCATGTCCGAACCGTAATTTCTGATCCAGTACGTGCCAGGAACGGCGCAGGATTTGCTCACGACAGGTTGTCTCTATGCACCGCAGGAATTTGCTCAAAGCGTCCATGGCCATTGCGGCTTACACCGGTTTATCGGCCAGCGGCCTGCTCGCTGCGCAGGCTTGGGCAGGCAACCGCGCCGCCGATGGCAAGGCCGTGTCGTTCGATTTTGAAACGTTGAAGGCCCAGGCCAAGAGACTCGCCGGGACCGCGTATAAAGACACCAAACAGGTGCTGCCGCCGACCCTGGCGACCATGACGCCACAGAATTTCAACGCTATCGGCTATGACGGCAACCATTCGTTGTGGAAAGAACTGAACGGTCAATTGGACGTGCAGTTCTTCCACGTCGGCATGGGTTTCAAGACGCCCGTGCGCATGCACAGTGTCGACCCCAAGACCCGTGAAGCGCGCGAGGTGCATTTCCGCCCTTCGCTGTTCAACTATGAAAAAACCACGGTAGACACCAAGCAGTTGACCGGTGACCTGGGTTTCTCCGGCTTCAAGCTGTTCAAGGCGCCGGAACTGGATCGCCATGACGTGCTGTCGTTTCTGGGCGCCAGTTATTTCCGAGCGGTGGACTCCACGGGCCAGTACGGCCTGTCGGCCCGTGGCCTGGCCATCGATACCTACGCGAAAAAACGCGAGGAATTCCCCGACTTCACGCAGTTCTGGTTCGAAACCCCGGACAAGGACGCCACCCGCTTCGTGGTCTACGCCTTGCTCGACTCGCCGAGCGCCACCGGTGCCTATCGCTTCGATATCGACTGCCAGGCCAACCAGGTGGTAATGGCCATCGACGCCCATATCAATGCGCGTACCGCCATCGAACAACTGGGCATCGCACCAATGACCAGCATGTTCAGTTGCGGCACCCACGAACGTCGGATGTGCGACACCATCCACCCGCAAATCCACGACTCGGACCGCCTGGCGATGTGGCGCGGCAACGGCGAGTGGATCTGCCGTCCGCTGAACAACCCGGCCAAGCTGCAGTTCAACGCGTTTGCCGACAAGGACCCGAAAGGTTTTGGCCTGGTGCAGACCGACCATGAGTTCGCCAGCTACCAGGACACCGTAGACTGGTACAGCAAGCGCCCAAGCCTGTGGGTCGAGCCGACCACTGCTTGGGGCGAAGGCTCCATCGACCTGCTGGAAATCCCTACCACCGGCGAAACCCTGGACAACATCGTGGCCTTCTGGACCCCGAAGACGCCTGTGGCCGCCGGCGACTCGCTCAACTACGGCTACAAGCTGTACTGGAGCGCCCTGCCGCCGGTGAGCACGCCGTTGGCACAGGTCGATGCGACCCGTTCCGGCATGGGCGGCTTCACCGAAGGCTGGGCACCGGGCGAACATTACCCCGAAGTATGGGCCCGTCGTTTTGCCGTGGACTTCAAGGGCGGTGGCCTGGACCGCCTGCCGGCCGGCACCGGGATCGAGCCGGTGGTGACCTGCTCCCACGGCCAGGTGAAGGATTTCAGCGTGCTGGTGCTCGACAACATCAAGGGCTACCGCATCCTGTTTGACTGGTACCCGACCAGCGACAGCGTGGAGCCAGTGGAGCTGCGCCTGTTTATCCGCACCCAGGATCGCACCCTGAGTGAGACCTGGTTGTACCAGTATTTCCCGCCGGCACCGGAGCAGCGCAAGTACACCTGATGCCAAATAAATGTGGGAGCCGATCTGCTCCCACATTTTTTTAAGGGTGGCTCAGAACCGCGACACACTCTTCATCGCCCCAATCAGGTACCGCATCGCCACCTGGTCACTCTCGGTCAGCGCACGGTATTGCTCCACCAACTCAGCTTCTTCCAGACTCAACCTGCGGCCACGCAAGGACAACCTGCGGGTAATAAATGACGCCACTGCACCCGCCACACCAAAGGACTTGGCCATGGACTGCTACTCCTGATATCAATCAAACACTCCTGGTGCCCACCACCTGCATCCCGTGAAGCGCAATGCCTCCGTGAACAAACAGACTGACTCCCTGGGCCAGAAATCAGACTTACCCTAAGCGTAGAAACGATCTCGCCAAGCGTGCGTTTTTTTTAGAGTAATCACTTAAATAGTTTCATCGGTTATAAATACCTACAGCGCAATCTCACTGCGCTGCACAGAAAAAACCCACCGGATCAGGGTGGGTTCTGGTGCAGCTTCTGTAGGCTCAATCCCTCAGGTCAGACTCGTGAATCGGCTGGTCGCGATGAGTCGCCCGTTGATACTGCGCCGGCCAGATTGCCTTGCGTCCGCCAAGGTCATCATCGGCATGCAATGGCCAGTACGGATCACGCAACAGTTCCCGGGCCAGGAAGATGATGTCGGCCTGGCAGGTGCGCAAGATGTGCTCGGCCTGGGCCGGTTCGGTGATCATGCCGACGGTGCCGGTGGCGATACCCGACTCTTTACGCACACGCTCGGCGAAACGGGTCTGGTAGCCAGGGCCGGTGGGAATCTCGGCATTGGCGGCGGTGCCTCCGGAGGATACGTCGATCAAGTCCACGCCGAGGTCTTTCAGGCGGCGCGCCAGTTCCACGGTTTCATCAGGGTTCCAGCCGTCTTCAACCCAGTCGGTGGCCGACACCCGCACAAACAACGGCAGCTCCTGCGGCCAGGCTGCACGCACGGCCTGGGTCACTTGCAGCACCAGACGGATGCGGTTTTCAAACGAACCACCGTACTGATCCTGACGCTGGTTGCTGATGGGCGAGAGGAACTGATGCAGCAGGTACCCATGGGCGGCGTGGATTTCGACCACCTCGAAACCGGCGGTCAATGCGCGCTTGGCGGCCGCGACAAAGTCGGCGATCACTTGCTGGATCTGCCCTTCATCCAATGGCTTGGGCTGCGTGTGGTTGGGGTCGAAGGCAATCGGCGAAGGTCCCACCGGCACCCAACCGCCGTCGCCCGGCTTGACGCTGCCGTGCTTGCCGATCCACGGCCGATGAGTGCTGGCCTTGCGCCCGGCGTGGGCCAGTTGAATCCCAGCCACTGCACCTTGGGCCGCGATAAACCGAGTGATGCGTTGCAGCGGCTCGATCTGGGCGTCGTTCCACAGTCCCAGGTCCTGGGCAGTGATGCGTCCATCGGCGGTCACGGCGGTGGCTTCGGTAAAAATCAGCCCGGCACCGCCCACGGCACGGCTGCCAAGGTGCACCAGGTGCCAGTCATTGGCCAGGCCTTCTTCAGCGGAGTATTGGCACATCGGCGAGACCGCTATGCGATTGAGCAGGGTCAATTGGCGCAGGGTATAGGGTTCGAGCAGCTGACTCATGGCGCACCTCTTCTGGGTTCTGTGGGCACTGTTCAACAGTGCTTAGAGCCTAGTCGACAACGGTGGATTGCACAGGGTTCAGATCGGAAAGCGGGAGCCGATTGCCGGCTCCCGTGCAGCAACCGCTTACATTTCGACCTGGGTGCCCAGCTCGATCACCCGGTTTACCGGGAGTTTGAAGAAACGCAGGTTACCGTTGGCGTTCTTCAACATGAACGCGAACAAACCTTCGCGCCAACGCGCCATGCCCTTGATGCGCGACGCAATCACCGTCTCGCGACTGAGGAAGTAGGTGGTGCGCATCGGGCTGAAATCCAGGTCATCGAGGTGACACAGTTTCAGCGCCTCGGGCACGTCCGGCTCGTCGGTAAAGCCGAAGTGCAGGATCACACGGAAGAAGCCTTCACCGTAGGAATCCACCTCGAAACGCCGAGCGGCAGGTACACGCGGAATATCCTCGTAGACCACCGTCAGCAACACCACTTGCTCATGCAGCACCTGGTTGTGCAGCAGGTTGTGCAACAGCGCGTGGGGCACCGCGTCCGGGCGCGCCGTGAGGAACACCGCCGTACCCTGTACGCGATGGGGCGGTTGCACGCGGATACTGCTGATAAAGATCGGCAGTGGCAGGCCGCCTTCGTCGAGGCGCTCCACCAGCAATTGCTTGCCGCGTTTCCAGGTGGTCATCAGCACAAACAGCACAATCCCCGCCAGTACTGGGAAGGCGCCGCCCTGGATGATCTTCGGCACGTTGGCGGCAAAGTACAGGCCGTCCACCAACAGGCAGCAGACCAGAACCGGCACCGCCAGTATCGGCGGCCATTTCCACAGCAGCAGCATGACCGCCGACACCAGGATCGTGGTCATCAGCATGGTACCGGTCACCGCCACGCCGTAGGCCGACGCCAACGCGTTGGAGGACTCGAAGCCGAGCACCAGCAAAATTACCCCGACCATCAGCGACCAGTTCACCGCGCCGATATAGATCTGGCCCTGCTCGGCGCTGGAGGTGTGCTGGATATGCATGCGCGGGATGTAACCCAGTTGGATCGCCTGGCGCGTCAGCGAGAATGCGCCGGAGATGACCGCCTGGGAGGCAATCACCGTTGCCAGGGTGGACAACACCACCAGCGGGATCAGCGCCCAGCTCGGCGCCAGCAGGTAGAAGGGGTTACGTGCGGCTTCCGGGTCGCCGAGCAGCATCGCGCCCTGGCCAAAATAGTTAAGCACCAGCGCGGGGAGCACCAGCATGAACCAGGCGCGTGCGATGGGTTTGCGACCGAAGTGCCCCATGTCGGCGTACAACGCTTCGGCGCCGGTCAGAGCCAGCACGACCGCGCCGAGGATGGCCACGCCAATGCCCGGATGAGCCTCGAAGAAACGCACGGCCCACATCGGATTGATGGCGCTGAGCACTTCAGGATGCAGTGTGATGCCATACACGCCGAGGCCACCCAGCACCAGGAACCACGTCACCATGACCGGCCCGAACAGCTTGCCGATGTGATCGGTACCGTGCTTCTGGATCAGGAACAACGCCACCAGCACCACCAAGGCGATAGGCACGACCCACTTTTCCAGTCCGTCGAAGGCCAACTCCAGCCCCTCAACGGCGGACAATACGGAAATCGCCGGGGTGATCATGCTGTCACCGTAGAACAGCGCCGCCCCGCACAGGCCACACACCACCAGGAAGCTACGCAGCTTCTTGCGCTCCCCCGCCGCCCGTCGCGCCAGTGCAGTAAGGGCCATGATGCCACCTTCGCCTTGGTTGTCGGCGCGCAGCACGAACAGCATGTACTTGATCGAGACCACCCAGATCAGCGACCAGAAGATCAGCGCCAAAATCCCCAAGACGCCGTCATGGTTGACTTGCACTCCATAACCGCCGTTGAACACCTCTTTAAGGGTGTAGAGCGGGCTGGTCCCGATATCGCCGTAAACCACCCCGACCGCTGCCACCAACATGCCAATCGGCTTTGCGGTGGAATGCTCGGCACCTGCCGCCGGACTACTTGCCTGACCCATCAACCACTCCTGCCCTTTGACCTGAGGTCTTTTATAAACAGCGCGACTAAGCTGACCCTAGCATGCGCTGTTTTACTTCTCGTAACAGACGTTTTATTGACCCCGGGGTTTTCCCCGTGCGCAACGGCGCGAAGCATAGCGCAGCACTCGTCGCATTTCCCTGCTCAAGTGATTCAGGTGTCGTTTTACGCAGTCAGCAATAGAGGTAAAGGCAAATTGAAGCCTTTTTGCCTGCATTGATCACACTGACGGCCAACCGTATATTTTCGGCCCGACTCGATCGCGCTGAATTTGTGGTCCTGGCCAGTTTCCCAGCTCATTAAATCGCGCTCTGCATGCCTCCCGCAGTCGATATAGAAACTCAATCATCGACTTGTCTCTTTTAAGGTACATTCCTCATGTACGAAGTGAAACACGTGCTGTCAGCCAATGGCGTGGACATTTACCAAGCCTGGCTCGACACCGTGCAAGACACGCGTTCAAAAGCACGAATCACCACCCGAGTTGACCGAGCCTCCCTTGGCCACTTCGGCGTTACCGAACCTGTGGGTGATGGGGTTTTTGAGATGAAACTCGACTTCGGACCGGGGTTTCGCGTGTATTACGCAATCCAGGATCGGAAGATTGTTTTCCTGTTAGGTGGTGGTTCAAAAACCAGACAGCAGAACGACATCGACCAAGCCAAAGGCCTCTGGAAATCTTACAAGGTGCAGCAAAAATGACCATTCGTACTCGCTCTCATGAAGATAGCGTCCTTGAAATGCTTCGAAACGACGAAGCATTTGCCCTCGAATACCTGTCTGTCGCGCTTGAGGAAATTGATGAAGCAGGGGGTGAGGACGCCTTCCTGGTCGCTGTCCGTCGAGTAGCGGAAGCGCGTGGCGGAATGCTCAGCTTGTCTCAAAACACAGGCCTTAACAGGGCCAATCTCTACAGATCTATCGCCGTCGGCGGCGACCCGAAGCTCTCTACCCTCCTGAAAGTGCTTCAAGCGTTGGGTGTGGGCATGTCTAAAGTTGTATCCCACCGCACAGAGCAAGACGTTCAGGCTTGAGGGCGGGGTCTGGGCTCTGCGAATTAACCAATGCAGCACTCGTCGCATTTCCCTGCATAAAGCTGGTCAAGTGCGTTGCCCGTCGCTAGAATTGCGCACTTTTTGATCAGAGGCACACCAAGTGCCCGTCTACCGCCTTGTCGTGCCCGACTGGCGGCGTCATTCAATACCGAGGTTAGACATGTCCACCACCATCGCAAAAGCCAACCCCAAGGTTGGCTTTGTTTCCCTGGGTTGCCCGAAGGCTCTGGTCGACTCCGAGCGCATCCTCACGCAGCTGCGTATGGAAGGCTATGACGTTGTGTCCACCTACCAGGACGCCGACGTGGTGGTGGTCAACACCTGCGGCTTCATCGACTCGGCCAAGGCGGAGTCCCTGGAAGTGATCGGCGAGGCCATCAAGGAAAACGGCAAGGTCATCGTGACCGGCTGCATGGGTGTGGAAGAAGGCAATATCCGCAACGTGCACCCGAGCGTGCTGGCTGTGACCGGTCCACAGCAATACGAGCAGGTGGTCAACGCCGTGCACGAAGTGGTGCCGCCGCGTCAAGACCACAACCCGCTGATCGACCTGGTGCCGCCACAGGGCATCAAGCTGACCCCGCGTCACTACGCGTACCTGAAGATTTCCGAAGGCTGCAACCACAGCTGCAGCTTCTGCATCATCCCGTCGATGCGCGGCAAGCTGGTCAGCCGCCCAGTCGGTGATGTGCTGGACGAGGCACAGCGCCTGGTTAAATCCGGCGTGAAAGAGCTGCTGGTGATATCCCAGGACACCAGCGCCTACGGCGTCGACGTGAAATACCGCACGGGTTTCTGGAACGGCGCGCCGGTGAAAACCCGCATGACCGAACTCTGCGAAGCCTTGAGCAGCCTGGGTGTGTGGGTGCGCCTGCACTACGTTTACCCGTACCCGCACGTGGACGAACTGATCCCGTTGATGGCTGCCGGCAAGATCCTGCCGTACCTGGACATCCCGTTCCAGCACGCCAGCCCCAAAGTGCTCAAGGCGATGAAACGCCCAGCCTTTGAAGACAAGACCCTGGCGCGCATCAAGAACTGGCGCGAGATCTGCCCAGAGCTGATCATCCGCTCCACCTTCATCGTCGGCTTCCCCGGCGAAACCGAAGAAGACTTCCAGTACCTGCTGGATTGGTTGACCGAAGCACAGCTGGACCGCGTCGGTTGCTTCCAGTATTCGCCGGTTGAAGGCGCACCAGCCAACCTGCTGGACCTGGCCGTAGTGCCAGACGACGTCAAGCAAGACCGTTGGGAGCGCTTCATGGCGCATCAACAGGCGATCAGCTCGGCACGTTTGCAACTGCGTATCGGCAAGGAAATCGAAGTGCTGATCGACGAAGTCGACGAGCAAGGCGCAGTGGGCCGTTGCTTCTTCGATGCGCCGGAGATCGACGGTAACGTGTTTATCGACGATGCCAGCGGTTTGAAGCCAGGCGACAAGGTCTGGTGCACCGTGACGGATGCCGACGAGTACGACTTGTGGGCCGAAAAGCGCGACTAAATCTGTAAAGATTTAAAAAAGCCCCGCCTCTGGACAAGATGCGGGGCTTTTTTAGGTCTATCGTTTTGCCCATCAGCGCACATCAAGGCAAGGGGCAGCGGGCATGCGTCAGCATTCGGTTATCCACACACCTAAAACCAGCGACTACACGCACCTGGCGCAAATCTGGGAAGACTCGGTACGCGCGACCCATGACTTCCTGCCGGACAGCTACATCGTGTTGCTGAAAAACCTGGTGCTGACACGCTATCTGGATTCGGTGATGTTGATCTGCACCAAGGACCTGCGCCAGCGCATCACCGGTTTTGCCGGGGTGGCGGCGGGTAAGGTGGAGATGCTGTTTATCGACCCACAGCACAGGGGCGAAGGCTTGGGCCGGCAATTGCTGCGTTACGCGATTGAGCACATGAATGCCGATGAACTGGACGTCAACGAGCAGAACCCCCAGGCGCTGGGCTTTTACTTCAAGCAAGGGTTCGAGGTGGTCGGACGTACGGAGCATGACGGTCTGGGGCAACCTTATCCGTTGCTGCATATGCGTTTGCGCCAAGTGCAGCAACAAGCTCGACAGGGCTAATTGAAATGGAGCCGGGATTAACCGGCCCCACACAGGTACAATAGCTGCCCCCTTTTGTTACGGCCCTTGTCATGACTGACCCCATACGCCTCTCCAAACGCCTTATCGAACTGGTCGGTTGCTCCCGTCGGGAGGCTGAGCTGTTTATCGAAGGCGGCTGGGTCTCGGTGGACGGTGAAGTGATCGACGAGCCGCAGTTCAAGGTCACCACCCAGAAGGTCGAACTCGACCCAGAAGCCAAGGCCACCGCGCCAGAGCCAGTGACCATCCTGCTGCACGCCCCTGCCGGCGTGGATGCCGAGACCGCGCTGGCCACCATCAGCGCCGAGACCTTGTCCGAAGAACACCGCTTCGGCAAGCGCCCGCTCAAGGGCCACTTCCTGCGCCTGACCGCCAGCGCCGACCTGCAAGCCAAGGCCAGCGGCCTGTTGGTATTTACCCAGGACTGGAAGATCCTGCGCAAGTTGACCGCCGATGCCGCCAAGATCGAGCAGGAATACGTGGTGGAAGTCGAAGGCGACATGGTTGCCCACGGCCTCAACCGCCTCAACCACGGCCTGACGTACAAAGGCAAGGAACTGCCGGCGGTCAAAGCCAGCTGGCAGAACGAAAACCGCCTGCGTTTTGCGCTGAAAAACCCGCAGCCGGGCGTCATCGCACTGTTCTGCGAAGCGGTTGGCCTCAAGGTTATCGCCATTCGCCGCATCCGCATCGGCGGCGTGTCCATCGGCAAAGTACCGGTCGGCCAATGGCGTTACCTGTCCGGCAAAGAGAAGTTCTAAGCCCCTCCCCTTTTTTCGACACCGCCTGATTCGGCGGTGTCCCCAGTTGAATACCAGGATTGCCCACCATGATTCACAACGACGTACTGCGCAGCGTGCGCTACATGCTCGACATCAGCGACAACAAGATGGTTGAGATCATCAAGCTCGGCGGCATGGACGTAACCAAGGAAGACTTGCTGACCTACCTCAAGAAAGATGAGGAAGAAGGCTTCGTGTTCTGCCCGGATGATGTCATGGCGCACTTCCTCGACGGCCTGGTGATCTTCAAGCGCGGCAAGGACGAAAGCCGTCCACCGCAGCCGCTCGAAACCCCAGTGACCAATAACATCATCCTCAAGAAGCTGCGCGTCGCCTTCGAACTGAAAGAAGACGACATGCACGCCATCCTCAAGGCCGCCGAGTTCCCGGTGTCCAAGCCAGAGCTGAGCGCGCTGTTCCGCAAGTTCGGCCACACCAACTACCGCACGTGTGGCGATCAGTTGCTGCGTAATTTCCTCAAGGGCCTGACCTTGCGGGTTCGCACCTAAGCCATGCGTTACAACGTCTCGCCCGTCGGTTTCGTACGTTCCTGTTTCAAGGAGAAGTTCGCCATCCCGCGTCAGCCGCAATTGGCGCCCGCCGCCCGTGGCGTGCTGGAGTTGGTGGCGCCGTTTGACGGCGGCGAGGCAGTGCAGGGCTTGGAGCAAGTCAGCCATGTGTGGCTGCTGTTTCTGTTCCACCAAGCCCTGGAAGACAAGCCACGCCTGAAGGTGCGCCCACCGCGCCTGGGCGGCAATACGTCTATGGGCGTGTTTGCCACCCGTGCGACCCACCGGCCCAATGGCATTGGCCAATCGGTGGTGAAGTTGGACAAGGTGGAGCCTGGCAAGCTGTGGATTTCCGGGATCGACCTGCTCGATGGCACGCCGGTGCTGGATATCAAGCCGTATGTGCCGTACGCAGACATCATCGACACCGCCACCAACGACATGGCCAGTGGCGCCCCTACGTTGATTCCCGTGCAGTGGCTGAAGACCGCACTGCATCAGGCACAAAGCCATGCCCAGCGGCTGGATGAGCCGTTGGTGGCGTTGATTGAGCAGTGCTTGGCGCAAGACCCGCGGCCGGCGTATCAAACGCCTGGGCCTGAGCGTGAGTATGGCGCGCAGTTTTGGGATGTGGATGTGCGGTGGCACTATCCCGAGGCGGGGCTGATTTGTGTGCTGGAAGTGCTTCCAGCCGGATAAACACCAGAAACAACTGTGGGAGCCGCTTGTGTGGGAGCTGGCTTGCCTGCGATAACATCACCTCGATTCAACTGAATAACCGAGGCGTCTGCATCGCAGGCAAGCCAGCTCCCACAAAAGCCAGCTCCCACATTTTTTTGTATCGGTGTTTACTTCTCGACGAACGCACGCTCGATCAAATAGTCACCCGGCTCACGCATGCGTGGCGAAACTTTCAGGCCGAAGCTGTTCAGCACTTCGCTGGTTTCATCCAACATACTTGGGCTACCGCACAGCATGGCGCGGTCGTCCTCAGGGTTGATCGGCGGCAGGCCGATGTCGGTGAACAGCTTGCCGCTGCGCATCAGGTCGGTCAGGCGGCCTTCGTTTTCGAACGGCTCGCGGGTCACGGTCGGGTAGTAGATCAACTTTTCACGCAGGGCTTCACCGAAGAACTCGTTCTGCGGCAGATGCTCGGTGATGAATTCGCGGTAGGCGACTTCGTTGACGTAACGCACGCCGTGGCACAGGATCACTTTTTCAAAGCGCTCGTAGGTTTCCGGGTCCTGGATCACACTCATGAAGGGTGCGAGGCCAGTGCCGGTGCTGAGCAGGTACAGGTGTTTGCCCGGCTTCAAATCGTCAAGCACCAGGGTGCCTGTCGGTTTTTTGCTGATGATGATCTCGTCGCCTTCCTTCAAGTGCTGCAATTGGGAAGTCAGCGGGCCATCCGGGACCTTGATGCTGAAGAACTCTAAATGCTCTTCCCAATTCGGGCTGGCAATGGAGTAAGCGCGCATGAGCGGGCGGCCGTTGGGCTGTTGCAGGCCGATCATCACGAACTGACCGTTCTCGAAGCGCAGGCCCGGATCACGGGTGCACTTGAAGCTGAACAGAGTGTCGTTCCAGTGATGAACACTGAGGACACGCTCGTGGTTCATGTTGCTCATGTACGGGGGACTCCTGGAAATGGGTCTGCGCCACAAAAATAGATGCGCAATTGCACAGCATTCTAATGGCGGCGACAATATCTGTTAACTGGATTATTAAGATAAGGGTTATCGGTTATATCGATATGCGATTTACTCTCCGTCAACTGCAAGTCTTCGTCGCCGTCGCCCAGCAGGAAAGCGTCTCGCGCGCTGCTGGCCTTTTGGCCCTATCTCAATCCGCCGCCAGCACCTCGATCACCGAGCTGGAGCGTCAATCCAGCTGCCAATTATTCGACCGCGCGGGTAAGCGCCTGAGCCTCAACGCCCTCGGTCATCAGTTACTGCCCCAGGCGGTCGCGCTGCTGGACCAGGCCAAGGAGATCGAGGACCTGCTCAACGGCAAGTCCGGCTTTGGCTCCTTGGCGGTCGGCGCCACCCTGACCATCGGCAACTACCTGGCCACCCTGCTGATCGGCAGCTTTATGCAGCAGCACCCCGAGAGCCAGGTGAAGCTGCATGTGCAGAACACTGCTCATATCGTGCACCAGGTTGCTCACTACGAAATTGACCTGGGTCTAATCGAAGGCGACTGCAGCCACCCCGATATCGAGGTGCAAACCTGGGTGGAAGATGAACTGGTGGTGTTTTGCGCCCCGCAACATCACCTGGCCAAGCGTGGCGTGGCGAGCATGGACGAGTTGACCCATGAGGCATGGATCCTGCGGGAACAGGGCTCTGGCACGCGCCTGACGTTCGACCAAGCCATGCGTCATCACCGTAGCGCGCTGAATATCCGGCTGGAGCTGGAGCATACCGAGGCGATCAAACGGGCAGTGGAGTCAGGGTTGGGGATTGGCTGCATTTCACGGCTGGCACTGCGCGATGCATTCCGCCGTGGCAGCCTGGTGCCGGTGGAAACCCCGGACCTGGACCTGGCCCGGCAGTTTTACTTCATCTGGCATAAACAGAAGTACCAGACCTCGGCAATGCGCGAGTTCCTGGAACTGTGCCGCGCCTTCACCGCCGGGGTTCAGCGCAGCGACGAGATCGTGCTGCCGAGCATTGCCTGAGGGCTAGATCAGGATCACGGCCCATACCAGGGTAATCATGGTCAATGCCACAAATTGTGCGGCACTGCCCATGTCCTTGGCGTTTTTAGACAGGGGGTGACGGTCCAGGGAAATCCGGTCAATCGCCGCTTCCACCGCCGAATTAAGCAACTCGACGATCAGGGCCAACAGGCAGACCGCGATCAGCAACGCACGCTCGACCCGGCTGACGTGCAGGAAAAAGCTCAGCGGGATCAGGATGACGTTGAGCAACACCAACTGACGGAATGCCGCCTCGCCGGTAAAAGCTGCACGCAGGCCATCCAGGGAGTAGCCCCCCGCATTGAAGATACGTTTGATACCGGTTTGACCCTTGAAAGGCGACATAGACGTAGGCAACTGAACTAAAGGAGTGGGGAAGCTAGATCACGCAAAGTCAAAAAAGCGTGAATCGGTTACATCTTAATGCTGCGAAATTGACTCAAGTTGTTGCAGAAGCAGCGCCGCCTGAGTGCGGGTACGCACGCCCAGCTTGCGAAAAATCGCCGTGACATGAGCCTTGATGGTCGCTTCCGACACGCTCAACTCGTAGGCAATCTGCTTGTTCAGCAACCCTTCGCAGACCATGGTCAGCACGCGGAATTGCTGGGGCGTCAGGCTCGCCAGGCCATCACGGGCGGCCTTGGCTTCGTCGGAGACGTTGATTTCTTCAAACGCCTGCGGTGGCCAGGACACATCGCCATCAAGCACGGTTCGCACCGCTTTCTGGATATCTTCCATGGCGCTGGACTTTGGAATGAACCCACTGGCGCCAAACTCCTTGGAGCGCACCACCACGTCGGCTTCTTCCTGAGCCGAGACCATCACGACGGGAATTTGCGGGTATTGCCCGCGCAACAAGACCAGCCCGGAGAAACCATAGGCACCGGGCATGTTCAGGTCGAGCAGCACCAGGTCCCAATCGGATTTTTCGGTAAGGCGGGCTTCCAGCTCGGCAATGCTGGCAACTTCGACCAGGCGCACGTCCGGGCCGAGGCCCAGGGTCACTGCTTGATGCAGAGCGCTGCGAAACAGCGGGTGGTCATCGGCTATCAGGATTTCGTATGTGGCCATTGATTAAATGATCCTGTTTTTTATGGGAACGCTGATGGGTTCAGCGTTCACCAGTACACAAGGCGATGGCCAGGCAGCCATTGCCACAGGGCAAGTCCGACGTCAAAAGCAGTTGAAACGACGTCGAAAATTCACGGTTACGCCCCAATCGGCGCCCAGCATGCCCAGCGTAGCCTGGAGGGTCAAGCACTACGCCAGTGGGCATTTTAGCGGGTTACGCGCATGCGGTGCCATCATGCAAACGTCGTCTGGTTATAGCGCCGGTATATAGGGCGCAAGACGCCGATGCACAGCGTCCTCCACGTCCAGCGGCAACTGGAACTTGGCCGCCAGGTAATGGGTGCTGAAGACGTCGAGGTAGGCATCCAGTACTTCGCTGGCAGTCTCGTCGGCGGCCAGTTCCAGGCACAGGGCGGCGACTTCGGCGGTACAGAAATGGTCATCGCGCTTGGAGCGCCGCAATTTGTAGCGCGACAGTTGCTCAGGGGCCAGGCTCAGTACCGGCAAGTGTTCCAGATACGGGCTTTTGCGGAACATTTTGCGCGCTTCGCTCCAAGTGCCATCAAGCAGGATAAACAACGGGCGCTTACCCTCCACCACCTGCACTTGGCTGACCACACGTTCGGGGGCGACGAACTCACCGGGAAATACGATATAGGGCTGCCATTGCGGGTCGGCCAGTAAGGTCAGCAAAGCAGGGTCAACCTCGGTGCGCGACCAGGCGAATGCGGTGGTGTCGTCGACCACGTCAGCGATCAGCCAGCCGGTATTGCTCGGTTTCATCGGCTCGACATCGTGCATCAACAGGCACATGGCGGACCTGGCCTCGACCTTGGGTCGCCAGGCACACAGGCAATACTCGGGGATCACTCGGCAACCGGGGCAACGCTCGGCACGCGAACCACGATTAAGAAACGGCCTGACGGCACGGGCCAGGCGTTGGGTGCGCAGGCGAGAGACGGCGTGGCTCATCGGGTGCGCCGCTGGGAAGGGTAAATCGACACGGTGAAAACTCGTGGAGGGTTTAAGGGCCGCAGTTTACCAGCGATACGCCTGGCTGTAGTGGCAAGGGGTCACCTATAATTGCGCGCCACTGAACGCACAGCGCAGTGGCTGGTCTATGCACCAGTAACCGAATCAGGAGAGTTTCATGCTGCGTTCCATGCTGCGTCTTGCCGCCCCATCCATCGCGCTTGCGCTGGTATTGCCCGTGGGCGCCCAGGCGGCCTCGCTGCTGGAGGCCCAAATGAACCGCAAGCTGCAAAGCGTCGCGGCTGAAAGCAACAAGGACCTGCCACGGGAAATTGACGAAAAAACCCTGGAAGTCGCCTACACCGTCGAAGGCATGCAGTTGATCGATCATCTCAGTGTGCAGCCAGATCGCGCCGAGCAGATGCGCGCCAATCCCAAGGCCGTGTATTTCCAACTGGGCCAAAGCGTGTGCTTGAACAAGGGCTACCGCGAGTTAATGGCCAAGGGCGCAGTGATGCGCTATGAAATCACCGAGAACAAGACCAACCGCCCTGTAGCGTCGGTCAAGTTTGTTGAAGCCGATTGCCCCGCGCCGGCTGCAGCCAAGAAGAAAAAGTAAAGACTGAACCTTCGCGCGCTACCGTCCGGTGGCGCGCACGCCCCGCATCAACTCCTCCCTGCAGGCTAGACTGCGTATCAGGCGACCAATAAGCGGTTGCCAGCCAAGGGTTTTCCGGCCCATGATCAAGTCATCCCAACTATTCATTCACAGCGCTTTTCATGCTGTTCTGTAACAATTTCAGGGCAAAAGAAGGTTGCCCCCTGCGGCAAGCAGCGACACATGCAGTGTTGTAGCTCCGGCGAATGGCTCGTCGGCCACCCGGGCCCTGTAAGAAGGAGACGTTGAATGCCTTACGAACCGAATGACCGCCTGCTCCAGCTTTTTGAAGAAAACGGGGCCGACCTCACGCAGCAGGTCGAAACGCAACTCCAGCTGATCGCTCCCAACAGCCCGAACATCCCTCTTTATCGCGACATGATCCTCACCGTGCTACGCATGGCCAAGGACGACCGCAGCCGCTGGAATGCCAAAATCACGTTGCAGGCTGTCCGCGAACTGGATAACGCCTTCCGCGTACTGGAGCAATTCAAAGGACGCCGTAAAGTCACGGTGTTTGGCTCGGCGCGCACCCCCATCGAAAGCCCGCTGTATGCCTTGGCCCGAGAAGTCGGCGCATTGCTCGCGCAATCGGACCTGATGGTGATCACCGGCGGCGGCGGCGGGATCATGGCGGCCGCCCACGAAGGCGCCGGCCTGGAGCATAGCCTGGGGTTCAATATCACCCTGCCGTTCGAGCAACATGCCAACCCGACCATCGATGGCACCGAGAACCTGCTGTCGTTCCACTTCTTCTTCACCCGCAAGCTGTTCTTCGTCAAAGAGGCCGATGCATTGGTGTTGTGCCCAGGCGGCTTCGGCACACTGGATGAGGCGCTGGAAGTGCTGACCCTGATCCAAACCGGCAAGAGTCCTCTGGTGCCCGTGGTGTTGCTGGATGCACCCGGCGGCGGATTTTGGCAAGGCGCCCTGGACTTTATCCGCAGCCAACTGGAAGCCAATCGCTACATCCTGCCCACCGACCTCAAGCTGGTGCGGCTGGTGTACAGCGCAGAAGAGGCAGTGGAAGAGATTAACCGGTTCTATGCCAACTTCCATTCCACGCGCTGGTTGAAACGTGAGTTTGTAGTGCGTATGCATCATGCGCTTAGCGATCGGGCGTTGGCCCATCTGCAGAGCGAGTTCGCCAGCCTGCGATTGAGCGGGGAGTTCCAGCAGCTTGCCTATACGGGTGAGGAGCATGATGAGCCGAAGTTCAGCCATTTGACGCGGTTGGTGTTCAACTTCAACGGGCGAGATCAAGGCCGGTTGCGGGAGTTGGTGGATTACATCAACTTGCCGGAGAACTGGGCGCAGGCTCAGGGGAAGGCGCAGCAGCGGTTGGCGCCGGAGACGGCGTGATTTTTTGAGTTTTGTAAATAAAAAAGCCCCGCCTGCAGAGATGCAGGCGGGGCTTTTTTGTAGTGAGCGGCTGGTGTTCAGTCGTCCATGTCGCGGCCGCTCAATAGGCGGCTGATCATCTCCATCGAGAATCCGCGATAACTCAGGAAGCGTCCCTGTTTCGCACGCTCTTTGGCATCGATAGGCAGATGGCCAGAGAACTTGCGACGCCAGGTGTCTTCCAACTGCGACTGCCAACTGATCCCGCACTCACGCAGGGCGAGGTCGATATCAGCGCGTTGCAGGCCGCGTTGGCTCAGTTCTTCGCGAATCCGGGCGGGGCCGTAGCCGGAACGTGCTCGGTAGGAGACAAAACTTTCGAGGTAACGGGATTCCGACAGCAGCCCTTCTTCCGTCAAACGGTCGAGGGCGGTTTCGATCATTTCGAGTTCTGCGCCGCGCTGACGCAGTTTGCGCGTCAGCTCGACTCGACCATGCTCGCGGCGAGCGAGCAAGTCCATTGCAGTGCGCCGGACGGCGACGAGTGTATCCAGTACAACTGTCATCGTTGAGATCAGATGTCGGTGTCGGCTTCTTCGACTTCTTCAACCGGCTCGCGGTTGGCAGCAGCTTTCACGTCTGGTGCTGCGGTCAGCAGCTTGTCGCGAATTTGCTTCTCAAGCGTGGCGGCGATATCCGGGTTGTCCGCGAGGAACTTGGCCGAGTTGGCCTTGCCCTGGCCGATCTTGCTGCCGTTGTAGGCGTACCAAGCACCAGATTTTTCGACGAAGCCGTGCAGTACGCCCAGGTCGATCATCTCGCCGTTCAGGTAGATGCCCTTGCCGTAGAGAATCTGGAACTCAGCCTGACGGAAAGGCGGGGCCACTTTGTTCTTCACGACTTTAACGCGGGTTTCGCTACCAACAACCTCGTCACCTTCCTTCACCGCGCCAGTACGGCGGATATCCAGACGGACCGAAGCGTAGAACTTCAGCGCGTTACCACCGGTAGTGGTTTCCGGGCTGCCGAACATCACGCCGATCTTCATACGGATCTGGTTGATGAAGATAACGAGGCAATTAGCGTTCTTGATGTTACCGGTGATTTTACGCAGCGCCTGGGACATCAGACGGGCTTGCAGGCCCACGTGCATGTCACCCATTTCGCCTTCGATTTCAGCCTTCGGTACCAGGGCTGCCACGGAGTCGACCACGATCACGTCGATGGCGTTGGAGCGCACCAACATGTCGGTGATTTCCAGGGCTTGTTCACCGGTGTCCGGCTGAGAAACCAGCAGGTCGTCAACGTTGACACCCAGCTTGCCGGCGTATTCAGGGTCCAGGGCGTGCTCGGCGTCGACGAACGCGCAGGTGGCACCCATTTTTTGCGCCTGGGCAATCACCGACAGGGTCAGGGTGGTTTTACCGGAAGATTCAGGACCGTAGATTTCAACGATACGGCCTTTTGGCAGGCCGCCAATGCCGAGCGCGATGTCCAGACCCAGAGAGCCAGTGGAAATAGCCGGGATCGCCTGACGGTCGTGATCGCCCATACGCATTACGGCACCCTTGCCGAATTGACGTTCGATCTGACCCAGGGCCGCAGCCAAGGCTTTCTTCTTGTTGTCGTCCATTAAAGTCCTCACGTAATCAATAAGGCCTGACGGCCAACACCTGTATAAGTAGACAGTATTGTTCCACAAAGATCAGAAATCGCCTACCCCTGATTTTCTATTTCTGCTGCAGCTCGTCGTAACAAGCCCTCTAGCGCGGCCTTTACCGTTTGTCGGCGGACCTCATCGCGGTTACCCGTGAAGTGCTGCAACTCGGCTGTCACCTCCTCGCCCACACCAAAGGCCAACCACACGGTGCCCACCGGCTTGTCCGGCGAACCACCATCCGGGCCCGCCACACCGCTGACCGCCACGGCAAACCGCGCCAGGCTTTTTTCCTGGGCGCCACGAACCATCGCTTCCACCACGTCCTGGCTGACAGCCCCGACTTTTGGAAACAAAGTTTCCGGCACATTCAATTGCCGGGTTTTCTGTCGATTGGAATAGGTGACATAGCCCGCCTCAAACCAGGCCGAACTCCCCGGAATCCGTGTGATAGCTTCCGCGATGCCGCCGCCGGTGCATGACTCGGCCGTGGTGACGTGGGCGTTGAGCACCTGCAGGCGGCGCCCCAGTTCGGCAGCCAGTTGAGTGATTTCCTTCACGGTCGTCTCCAGAAGTAGGCGGGGAATTTGCCTACCCTACAGCAGCCCGTCGACCATGCAAGTTACAGATTGCATCAGGAGACTAATGCGCAGGTGGAACGCATAACACCGCCCGCGCCCGTGCCCACAGCCGCAAACGGTCCTCCAAGCCATTGAGCCCACCATTGATACGCCGGGTAATGGTGGTGAACTGATCCTTGTCGACCAGTTCGTTAAGGCCGTTGCTCTGCCAGAACCACGCGGCGGACTCGCACGCCCATTGCGGCACCTCCAATAATTCCGGTTGCTGCAACAGCCGGTCATCGTCGAACAACGCCCGGCTGCACGCCAGGTAATTGCGTCGTCCCGTCACTTGGATCAGCCCCCTCCCCCGGTACTTCTGGCCATCGCCATCCGCCTCGGGGGTATTGCCCAAGCGTGCGGCCAAAGCACCGGTGTCATACCGATTCAGATACTGATCACTGCCCAGTTCACGCATGTAACGCAACTCACCGGACTCATGGGCGATTTGTGCGAGAAAAGCTGCAATGCGCTGGGCGTTGTTGATCTCGTATCGCGCAAACGCCGCATTGAGCGCGGGCAAAAAAATACCCGCTCTCAAGCGGGCTCCAGGCATGATTTGAATCAATTGCGGCAGTGTTACCACCATGAACCCTCTCCTGAAAACGCGCTATATCGACAATCCACCTGCCGTGATTGCACTGCGATAACCCTTCTCCGGGTCGCCCTCATTGACCACCTTGGTGATCGACCATCGCCCCTGCATATACGAAGGCCAGGTTTCATCCAGCCGCAATAATCCTTCGGCGGCCAGCAACGGATTGCCGGGGCAATCGATCACCAGTTCCAGGCCCTCACGTCCGACCCGGCGCAACTCACCTTCGGCCACGGCACGTGCCTCGTCTTCGTTCTGGCAGCGTTGACGCAAGGTCTTGAACGGTGCAATTCCAACCTGAACCACGCGCTGCTTGCCTGCGGCACTGTCCCACCAGGTGACGCGACTGCCTTGGTAGTTCGAACGGGTTTTCTCATTGAGTACAGCTGTGATGAAGGCCTGGTCGCCTGGACGGTTATCCTGGGTCACGGACAGCTTCACCTCCGGCAATTGTTGAAGGGAAATCGACTTGACCTGCCCGGCTTCCGCCAACACATACAACTCGTTAAACGGCTTGGTCACCGCGCAATAGCGCTTGGCAAGACGGGTGATGAAGGCCATGTCGCTTTCGTTGGATTGGTCGACATGAGCAATTGCAATGCCTTCCAGGGACGCCGCCACACGCGGTGAAAAACCATGCCGTCCGACCAGTTGCCGAAACAGCGCACCCAGGGTCGTCGGCCCATAACTGGCGGAACGGCGCTGACGGTAGCCACTCGGGTCCTCCATGCTGAAAGGCGCCGCCGTGGCGACGATCATCAAGCGCATGGGGAACAGCACGGGGGTCCGCTGCGTAATGACGAACTGCCCCTTCTCCACCAGCCCCGACTCTTTATAACCAACGCGCAAGCCGATCTTGCCGCTCATGCTCGGCAGGCCTTCTAGCCCCTCGATGTTGAGCGTCAGCTCCAACCGATCCGACTCGATGCCGGCGGCGTCGGTGTGTTTCCAATGCATGATGCGTTGATTGAGCAGTGCCGCGTTGGCACCGTAAAACTCCACGATTGGCGTAAATCCCTGTGCCATACAACCTCCTTAATCCCAAGCCAAAACAGGGCGCGCGGCATTCGGTCGCGCGTACAGTTCCGGCACGATCACCCACACGCCAGCCGGCAGCACCGGGCCAAACTCGGCAAGCCCGGGGTTCAAGCGCCATAGAGTTTCTTCCGCCGCATCATCGCAACGGCCCAACTCGCGATAGAGCAGCAGGTTGACCGAATCACCGGCAATACTTCGCACTTTACGCATTGGTGAATTCCTCCAGCACCAGGGTCCAGCCGATGACCATGGCGGTGCCGTCATCGATGACGCCGCTCTGTTTTTCCGCCACCGAATTGATCCGCCACAGGCCCCAATTGCGGCCAATGCCATCGACCAGTGGCAACGGCACTCGCTGGTTCTGCAGGGCACGCAGTTCATCGAGCCGCTGCATGCCCACGGCGTACATGGCGGTGCCGCCGAAGGTCAGTTTTTCCAGCTTCTGTCCGTTCTGCCGCGATTGGGGTTTACTGGCGATAATCGCCAGGTCCAACCAGCCGCCGTCACTGTTACGGGCCAACGAGGAATAAGCAAAACCCCGAGACAGGCCAAAAATAAAATCACCCAACACCATCTGTTGTCGCATCAATCACCTCCTGGATCGGCCAGTGCCGCATTACGCCGGATACCCAGGGAATCGGTGACCATCGGCATGCATTGAAATTGCAGGGCCTGGATCACCTGGTTGACCACCTGCTGGGCATCGGCAGGATTTACGCCGGTGATCTGGATGCTTGGGGCAATCGACACTTGCACGTTGTCTGTACGGGCACTGTTGAGCTCCTTACTCACCGCGTCGGGCGACGACAGACGATCACTTGGAGCGAAGAATTTGTCACCAAACCAGGTACCGACTTCACCGCCCAGCAAGCCACCGATAACGCCACCGACAGCGGTACCAACGCCAGGCAAAATCATCGTGCCAATGGCCGCACCAGCAGAGGCGCCGGCCCAGGCACCGCCGTTGGTGCTGAGGCCGGCGCCAACGGCATTGGCGTCGCCGTTGCGTACGCCTTGGATGACTTCAAACGCACTGTCGACATACCTCAGCGGACCAACACGGCGGGCGCCTACCGACTCCAGCCGGCTCATGACGCCCGCCAGTCGGGAGCCAGAGACGCTTGGCGAACCACGCGGTGCCGACGCCACGGCCTGAAAGCTCGACTGTGAGTCCGAGAACATCACCTTGCCCACGCGGTCGGTAGCTTCACGCAACCAAGCCCCTGGCGAGCTCCTTTTTTTGCCCGAGCCTGAACGCTTTGCCTTACCTGCGCTTTTTTGCCCTTTGCGACTGTTACTGCGCTGCGGGTTCTTCCTGCCACCGGTAGATCCTGCGGAAAAATCCCTGATGCAGCAGCCCGCGTTACTGCTGGCATCCTTGTCTTTATCCTCTTTAAGCCATTTGGCCGCGCGGGGATATTCCTCGGCAACTGCGTCAAGCGCTTTACCCGAAAGCCTGTCCTTGGCCTTATCCCAAAGGCTCGACATCAGTTCCTTTCCAAGAAAGTTACCGACAGCGACGCCCGCCTCCAGCCCCTTGTCGACCCAGGAATCATTGGAAGCTGCACCCGCCGTGGTCAGACGAGAATCACTGAGGGTGGACAAGGTAGTGTTGAGCGCTTCCAGGGTCTCTCGCAGACGTACTTGCTCAACGTTCAAACTATTGCTTTCAAGGCTGGCGCTGGCTAGCGCAAGGCTTATTTGCGCTGGCGCTTCGGTGATGCCCCCAGCGTCAGTAGTTGTACTACTGGCCAAGCCAGGATAAGTCAGCCAACGCTTATCCTCATCCGTCAGCTTGAGTGAAAATTGATTGTCCTGCATCCCGCTCTACTCCTGTTTGACGCCAAGGCGAGTGATCGCGATGTCGTAGCGGCGCAATGCTTTTGCGGCGTCCCACTCCAGGATCTCCGCTTCCGTTACCGAGTAAACCAGCGGCACCACATCGAGGATTACGTCGATGTCGCGTTGCGAAAGAAGGCCGCCGGTTGATTTAAAAAATCGTCGATGCGCTCCTGCAATTCGGTCCAGTCGGGCACGGTCAGGCCGGCAAGGTCGGGGATCATCAGGCCGGCGCAATGCGCAGTGATGAATTCGGCGCGCTCTTTGGCGGTGGCGAGTTTTTTCATCACCTTGGTGGCACGCAAGGCAGGCATTTCCAGAGGGAGAGCGGTGTGGGTACGGCCGGCAGCGTCGAATGGCAACAACAATTGGACGGGCTGCTCGTGGGTCGATTCTTCTTGTTCGTTGAGGAAGAACGACGTGGGACGTGTCGACATTTCATGCACGTACTGGGCGATGGTGACGTAGTCCGGGCGCATAAGTTGGTCGAGTTCTTTTTCCGACAGGCCGGTGGCGAGTTTCGCCAGTTCGAAGAACTGGTCGTCCTCGTCTTCACCGGCCCGGGCCAACGCAGCTTTTTGCGCGGCGTAGTACAGCGGTTTGAGTTGAACCTGCTCGATCGTCGCGCCAGTGTCGGCGGTGATCGGCGAGAGCAGGCGGTGCAGCGGTGGCATCCAGGCCATGGGGCAATTCCTTTTGCAAGTAAGGGGGCGAGCAGGCCCGCCCCCGGGTGGTCAAGGCATCAGCACTGCGCGACGCGCATCACCGAGAATGTCGACGCCATTGAGCACAAACTTCTGGGTGCGCACGTCGATGTCGATCACCGTGACGCCGTTTTCCAGACGGCTGTAAGTCCGGCAGGCGAGCTCCAACGTAGTGGTGGCCTTCTCACCCATTTTCAGCTTGGCTTCCTCCAGGATTTTGAGCTTGCCGCCGACGGTGTGGTAGGTGAAGTAGGTCTTGCCGTCCTGATCCTGGCCCGCCTCGCGCACGTTCAGCAGGATGTCATCGCCCAGGCGTACACCCAGGGCCAGCATGATCTGCGGCCCGGCACCTTGCAGGATCAGCTTGGCGCCCAGCACTTTGCCACTCTTGGCCATTTCCTCGGCAATGAACCGCCCGCCGGACATGGCTTCCATCTCGAACTCGATCTTCGGCGGGGTGAACTCCTCCACTGTCGCGGACAACGGCAGGCCTTGCAGGGTGGCCGCAATGGCCTGTCTGACTCGGTTGGTAAACATTAGAGAACGTCCTCCAGGAACTGCTCGATGATTTCATCGCGGGCATTGAGTTGATAAATCATGTGTTCGTTCGGAGCGTAGCGGCCGTAGTCGATGACGATGTACCAGGTGCCGTTTTTGTACTTCTCGACACTGTTCAACTCCGGGTGCAGGTACACGCTGCCGCCGGGAATGGTTTCGTCGGCCACCAGGGTTTGCAGCCAGTCGTTGATGCGCTTGACCTCCTGGTCCATGAAGGACTTGGTGAGGTTCTTGGCCATGGCTTTCTGACCAGCCTTGACCAGCTTGCGGCTGATGGCATCTTCCAGGCCGACGTAGCTGATGAACTTGCCGGTGATGGAACGGTTACCCAGCAACGAGAAACCGCCGAGGATGGTGCGCGCGTAGTAGCTCACGCCGTAGCGGTTGAGCAGGTCGCCTTCGGTGGACGTATCCAGGATGTTGTACTCGACCACGCGGGAAACGTCCTCGGCGAACGTCACCTGGTTACCCGGGCTTTCCCACTGCTTGACCTTGGCCAGCGCGGCGATGGCCAGGGACGACGGCGACAGGAACACGTTCTTCTTGGCTGCCTTGGAATACACCGACGGCATGTTGTGCACCAGCAGGCAGCGGTCGAAACCCAGGTCGGCACCGCCCAGTTCGCCGCTGTAGGTCACTTGGTCGGCGACGCTGGCGTCTTTACCGTCCAACACCACACGGGCCTTGATGCGTTTGCCAAACGCGGCGAACTCACCGGCGACCGCTTTGGTGCCGGTAAAGCCGGGGGCACCGATGATGGTCAGGTCTTCCGGCACGCTGGCCAGTGCAGCCAGGCCGAGTTTGCGACCGGTGATCGGCTCGTCGCCACCGATCACGTTGTTGAGGGTGTCCGCCGGGGTAGCGCCCTCGTCCACGATCACCACATAGACCGGCACCTTCACCACTTTGAGGATCTGGTAGACCGCGTGGAAGAGCGTTCCGGTTTCAGCGCCGGTAGGGTCCAGCAGCGCCTGGGTGGTGAAGCTGTTGATGCGAAACGGCGCGTTTTTCGGGATCGACGCATGGGCGTTCGGCGCAGTGCCGACCAGCCCGATCACGTTATCGCCCAGGCCACCCATGGCCTCGGGGGATTCAGTCGCATTGACGGTGATGCCGTTGTGCTCGAAGTTCAAAACCTCAGCCATGATTAGTCAGCCTTCTGGGGGGCGGCCTTTTTGGCCGGGGTGGTGTTGAGGACGCTGGTGAGTTCCAGGCGTCCGGCGGTGCGTAGGGCGGATGCTTCGACGTCCAGCAACTCCAGTTCCTGACCGACGACGGACCAGTGGCCTTTGCCAGTCGGGAATGGGGTTAGGACGGTGTAGGTTTGGCGGTGGGGCATGGGGGAAATCTCCAGGCGAAAAAAAACCGCGGGGAGCGGTTTGGGGAAGGTTCTGATGGAGTAACGGGCCTGTTAAGGTGCATTTATACGGTTTGACCCGCTAACCACAATGGAGCAGTGGGCCGGTATTCGTTATTTGGAAAATCAGCAGATTGAGGCCAATCGCGCAGAGACTGTATGTAAATCAATAGTTCTTTGAAGCGAGCGTCAGAAAGCACTGTACTTACTTCAATTTCACGCTGATCACGGTGGCGCTCCCGAAGCCATATGACCTCGGACAAATGAGCATCACGCCATTTCCGCTCACTGAATCCGAGGTCGAAAACTGGTACAGATAGGGAGGCCAACTCCAACGCCTCTTCTTCGGAAATAGCGATGAGCCCTTCATGCTGGCTAGAACCCAACTCAAACGCGAACACCTCTTGGGAGTCATCAATGAAATATTTCATGTGCTCATCTCCATCCAGCCCGATATTGTGTAACTTCCAGCCGGAACCTTATAAGTTGATCCTGCGGGAACAGGTGTTGAAACAGCCGTACTAAAAGTCGCACTAGGGAATGAAGATCCAGTAACAACAAAACCATCGACGACAATCATCGCTGTCTGATTTGCCGCCGTCGCAACAAGAGCAATGTTCACATAAATCAGCTTACCCGAGGTATTTGTATAAGTAACATTTATCGCTCGAGCGGCCTTTACATCAACTATTTTTTTGAATTGACCACTTACAGCATCATTTAAACGACCAATCCCTACCTCGAGAAGTGCAACATCAATAGTTCCTTGATTGATCGGGGCGCTCCACGCTTTGATACACCACATTACAGTTAGGTTTCGAGGGCGCGTGGCGCCCAACCCCAAAGTTTGAGACGGCTGAACCCCATCATTGAAAAGAGCATAACTCACGGGATAATTAACTTGCGCTACCGTATCAAGACCGTGAGAAGCTAACATTCCCACATCTGAACCAGTATGCCAAAGTCCGGAAACAGCGGGGCCTGCTGTACTGTAATCAAACGTCTGCAACGTGCCCTTTTGCCAACTACCAAGCGCACGTCCTGAATCTATCCCGCGCCCGTGATCCCACCCTCGCAGGAACTCACCACGCGATTCCGGCAATCTAAAATTCCCGCCCCCCTCATCTCCTTTATTGAAGACGTTTCCGAGAAATGCCGCCAAGTCAGGATAAGTAGCAGCGCTTTTCACACTGCCATCCAGCTCGAAGTATCCCGGTGGGATTTTATCCATCGGAAAAGCAATAATAGATCCAACCGGCAACGCCGAAGCCTTGGCAATCATCGCCTCAACCTCCGCCTTCGAATACGTCCCCTGCTTCAGATAATCCATCACCCAAGCCCGAGTCGCTTTCACCACCGTGTCATCAATCAACAACGTGACAATCGACGCGTTACTCGTCTCGAAAATCGAGCGGATATAAAACTCTTTCCCCGACCCCGACGTCGCCAACACCGGTTTATACGACTCCGGATACTTCACAACGGCATACAAGATCCCGGTATCCGTCCACAGCCCGGCCTCTCGCACATACCACCCACCAACATCCGATGGAATGGTGACTTCGGCCATCAGCCAATTGGCGTTCTTTTCATCTTGAAACAGTGCATTCAGCGGCCCGCGCCACACTTCGCGCTTGAGCGCCTTGGCGTTGGCATCTGGGTTGTACACAGCGCCGTTGCCGTCACCGACGGAGATTTGCGCGAGTTTGATCGGTGCGCCGGCGGCCTTGCAGGCGGTTTCGTAGGCGATCCCCGCGTTGGTGAGCAGGGTGTAATAGTCAGCCATTTAGTGCTCCTGTGGATAAAGGGTGGTGGTTTCGACGCTGTAGAGCCCGGCCGCCAGAAAGGCGCGGCCTGTGGCTTCGACGCCGGCCAACACGTTGGGGTAGATCGTGGTGAGTTCGCCGCACAGCGTGGCGGCGCCGATGCTGTGGCGTCCGGAGGCGCTTAGTCCTACGGAGATCGACAGGATGTCGCGCTCGCTTTTGGCATCGGCCAGGCGGCGGTCGAGTCGGGCATCGATGGTTTCGCTGTAGGGCAATTCGGTCCAGGCCCGTACGGCAAAGCTGTAGGGCGCACCGGGTGGCTTTTGCTCGTACCAGGCGCGCACTTCGGGGCTCAGTTGCAAACCCTTGGCGGCGCTTTCCAGGGCTTGGCGGGTGCCGGCCTGGCGGGCGGTGGGCCAGGCAAGTTTGACGGTCAGGCGTTTCTCGGACTCAGGGGCGGTGGCGCTCCATTCACTGACTGCACGATCCGCCGCCAGGTAGGGCAAGAACGCCGCCGGTGTGCGATCCGGGTCCATCAGTTCGGGAAACGGCGGCATGACCCGTTCCAGCAAATGGCCGAAGCCCAAGTCCAGGGCCTTCTCCAGCGGTGAGCTGTTGGCGGGCAACAGGCTCGTCTTGGGTTCACTCATAGCGTGCGCACCTCCACCTCGACGCCCGTGCAGTAAGGCGCCTGGAACGCCGAGCTGATGATCGGTTCCAGCGGTTCAAGGATTTGCAGTTGCGCGGCACCTGCGCTGTGGATGGCGTAGTCGATCCAGCTGGGGTCGACCCGCCCTTCCAGGCGATGGCAGGAGTCTGCGTAGGTTTGCAGCAGTTGCTGCGCGGCCACTTGGGTCAGGCCGGAATCCGGGCCGGCGTTGATCTTGGCCACCACGCGGATTTTATAGCGCTGGATCTGTGCGCCCTGGACAGTGACTAGGTCAGTCTCCGGTCGCACATCGGGCCGTGCGAAATGTCGGCGCACACCGTCAAGCAAATCGGCGGAGGCGCTGCCATCGCCGTCCCTGGAAAGCACGGTAACCATCACCTCGCCGGGGGCAGTGCGTCGACCATTACCGTCCTTGACCTGAGCCGCGTAGCCGTCCGGATCAAAGGTGTAGCTGACGGTGACTACGCCCGGCGTAGCGCTTTGCACCTTGACCGACGGGCGCTCGCCCAGGGTGAACACTTCGCGGCGATACTGCATGCGCGACCCCGCCGCCGGGGCGTGGGGTGCCAGGTAATAACGTAGGCGAGCGTCGTCGTCGCTTTCCAGAACCGGCGGCACAGGTGGGAATGCAGCGGGATCGCCGGGGTCGAGCACTTGGCGCTCCAGCCCCATATCCGCCAGGCGTGCATCCAGGTTGCTGCCGCTAGCCCACCACGCCAGCATCTGCTTGATGCGGGCGTTGTACTTGCGTTCGTGGGTTTGCAGGCGTATGCAAAACGCTTCAAGGGCCAGGGTCAGCAGCTCGCTTTCATTGTCGAGGCTCACCTTGAGTTTTGCCGCGCTTTGCGGTGCTCGCGTGGCGACGTAATCCACGACAAACGCCTTGAACTCTGCCAGCAACGGCTCGAACTCATCGACCGCGATAATCGCCGGTTCCGCCAGTTGGTTCTGGCCAGGGATCAGCATGCTCATGTGACGACCTCGAACGATTGTTGGCGGTTTTTCCAGGTGCCGGCAAAACGCAGCAACACGCCTGCCCCCTGACGGGTGGCGACGATGACCTGGGGTTGGAAGTCGCTGATGCCGTTTTGCGTGTTGTAAAACGCCTGGGCGGCGTGGCTTTGGGCGAGGATCAACACATCGTCGCCCAGGTTCTGGCCGAGCAGTTGCGGGACCAGCGAGCCGTACAACGGGCGCTTTTGACGAGTGCCCACGGGGGTGGTCAGCGCTCGGGTGGCGCGCTGTACGAATTGCAGCCAGTCATCGACTGCTGCCCCGGTGTTCCTATCGATTCCGATCATGGCAAATCCTTATGCGCTACTGATCACGCGGCCTTGGTGATCCACCAACGGGCCGCTCAAATGCACGCCGGCGGTATCCAATAACAAACTTGTGGTGCCGAGTTGCAGGATGATGCTGTCCTGGGTCATTACCAACGTCGCAGCACCAACGCTGGCGTTGATCTGTTCACGAGAAGCGGTGACGCTGGTAGGCCCATTGCTCCAATTGAACAGGTGACTAGCGTCGTCATAGTCGCTCTGAGTGCCGTCTTTGTAGCGGCGTCGGGTCAGCGAAGGCTCGCTGGAGACTGGTGGAAACAGGCTACTGTTGAGCCCGAACAAGGCCACAGACTGGGCGCCCCCTTCCCCGCCGCCGTAGTTGAGCAGCAGGCATTGTTCCCCGACGGACGGAATGCGGGTTTCACTTTGCGTACCGGCGCTGGGATTAAAAAACCGAATGGTCGGGCTGAGTAAATCGCCATGACTGACCTTGCAGGTATTGCTGGCAGCGTCGACCTCCTGGCACACGCCAATCCGGCAGAAACTTTCTGCGCGCCGATACAGGTCTTCAAGCTGGGCCTCTATTTCGGCCAGGCGTTCGACAATCGGCCCCAATTGCATGCGTAGCAATGCATCGAACATGGACTACTCCTGCAGAGGGCGGTATTGGTCGGGATCGTTGATGTCGGCGACTTCCCAGGTGCGAGCAAACAGCGGTTTGCCTGTGGGATCTTCGAGCAGCGACGGGCCGAGGTAGAGGTTTTGGATGAAGGAAACGGTCCAGGTGTCGTAGTCCGTTTCCGCACTGGTCAGTGCGGATGGCGCAGCGACAATGCTGGTAGGCAGGTCGCATTGATCCGGCGGCAGGCCCCAGCGGTTGTCCAGGGCCAGGTCCATCAGTTGGCTGGCCAAGTCGCAGGCGTCAAACGCGGCCGACCCGCCGGCGACCGTGGCCTTGAGTGAAACCGACAAGGCATGCGCCTTGCGCCCTTCAAGGGAGCGCACGCCGGGGCCGTTGCGCTCCACGCTGATCAATACGCCGGTTTTATCGTCGGCGCCGTTGAAGTCTCGATGACTGCCTACACGCAATTGTGGGAAAGCGCTCTTCAGCGCCTCCCCAATCGCCACAGGCAATTGGGAGGGTTTTTCGATAAGTGTCATGTTGTTGCGTCCTTGCAGCGGTTACTGCTGATCCGGGCGGTTGACGCCGATGCGCTTTGCCGCCCAACGTTCATAAAGGCCGATGGCGACGTCCGCGCCGGCCATGGCCGTAAGGCAACCAATGGCGCCTGCGGTCCAGATCGACATGCCGGCGGCGTAGCACAGCATCAATGCCGAGACCCCGCAGACCATGCACGCCCCGGACCGCAGGGCCAGTCGCCGTATCAGCGACCAGCCGCGGGCGCCCTCCTTGTCGGCGCGCCACATTTCGCCACTGACCCCGCCGATCAAGGCCAGTACGATCACCAGCCAGATAGGCATTTCCGCTAACGCTTGCTGCTCGTTTGTCATGTCACGCCTCCTGGCTGAGCAATACCGGCAAGGTGCCGGGGCTTGGGTACTTCCGTGTGTGGGTAGGCATTCCAAAAAGCCCGGTTGCCCGGGCTTTTCAGTAATGATTTCCTCGATCTTTCGGCGCTACTGGCGCGGTACGGACCTTTCCTCGATGTTTTTCCGACCACGATCCCTGTCTGCCGGATAACTGCTTCTGGTGTTTTACGCTGCACACCCGGGTCAGTTGCCAACCCTCTGAACCGTTGAGGCCGGTTCATCGCTGCCTGTTTTGCACTGCTGTGAAACTAAAGAGCGTTGGCATCCTTGCCGGTGTTGCCTGGCGTCCTTGCCACCGCTCTGATGGCGTCCTTGCCGGTGTTACGTGCCTTCCTTGTCTTCCTTGGCAGCATCCTTGCCGCCTCCACCAAGCCTTGTTGGCTGGCTTGAGATGGAGAATATGCATGTATGCATATACAGTCAATGCACTAATGCATTTATTTTCAGCCAGTAAATGCACCGATGCATTAACAGCCTCGCTGGCAGGGGAATTGGCGGTTTTTGACAGGCGAAAAAAACCCGCACATTGGCGGGCTTTGTCTTACGTCATGAGGTTAACGGGCGTACATGCCCCACCAGAATACATGGCCGAGGATGCTGATCTGCTCATCCTGGATTTCCTGGAAGCTGTAGTCTTCGTCCGGGTGCTCGTCGCGATTGAAACTGCGCAGGCGAATCCCGGAAGGCAGACGATAGAGCTGTTTCACCCGCAGCTGGCCATTGTGATTGATGGCGTATAGGTCGCCATCAACGATATCGCCAATACCGCTCTTGCCGGCATTCACCCCAACCGTCGCGCCATCACGCAGTACCGGCAGCATACTGTTGCCACGTACGGTCACACACTTGGCCTGGTCAAACTGCACACCGTTATGCCGCAGGCTGCGCTTGCCGAACCGCAGGCTGGCCTTTTCGCTTTCCTCGATGACGAATCTTCCTGATCCAGCAGCCAATTCAACCTCGCGCAGAAAGGGGATCGACACCTCGTCGTCATTCACGGGGGTGTCGTCGTCCCACAGGCTTATGTCCTTGAGTTCCGAATGCATCGGGTCGCGAGCATCCTCACGCGAAACACCCAGTGCCACGCGCCCGCGCAGTTGGTCGGTGCTGACGCGAAAATATTCGGCGATGCGGGAAATGTGCTTGTCCGACGGGTCAACGATCTTGCCGCTGAGAATCCTGGACAGGGTGGATTGAGGCACGCCGGTACGCCGGTGAAGCTCCGTGGGGGAGATCCGGTCGCGGTCCAGCAGCTCTCTTAGGACGATAGAAACGTTGCGTTTTTGCATAGCGCGGATAGTGACGGGGGTTTTGAGGGTTGGCAAATGCTAATTTGCATATTTTATGCAATATCGGAAAGATTTAGCCGGCCAAACTGCAGAGCGGGATGCAATTAACCCTGCGACGGACGCTTTCGGCCGATGTTGCGGCTTCCTACATCCGGTGATGCTCCAACAAAAAGTCCACGAATAACCGCACCCGCGCCGGCATTGTCGAGCCACCTACAAACAGCGCGTGTATCGGTTCTTCATCGCCCGGGTTCCAGGCTTCCAGCAGCGGTATGAGGTCCCCTCGCTGCAGGTCCTCATTCACGCTGAACCTGCCGATACGCGCAATGCCGGCACCGACTCGCGCAAGCTGCGCCAGTGCTTCACCGCTGCTGCATTCGATGTTGCCGCTGACCTTGAGGGAAAATTCCCGTCCCTCGCGGATGAACGGCCAATTGGGCTCGGCACGCCGGAAGTTGAAGCGTAGGCAGTTGTGCCGCAAGAGGTCTTCAGGTTCCTGGAGACTGCCGTGGCGCTGGAGGTACTCGGGCGATGCCACCACTACCTGGCCGGTGGCGCCGATCCTGCGCGCGGTCAACGGGCTGTCGGGAAGATGGCCAAATCGTATCGCCACGTCGGCTTGGCCACCGAGAATGTCGACTACTTCATCGCCAAGGGTGAGGTCAACGACGATGTTCGGGTAGCGGGCACTAAACGCAGCCACTAGGGGAACAATGGCCAGCCGCCCATGGCCAAGGGCGGCGCTTACGCGCAATCGCCCCCTTGGTACACCTTGGTCGGCGATGGCGTCTTCGACCTCGGCCATGTCGGCCAGGATACGCCGTGCGCCGCGCAGAAAAGCCTCGCCTTCGGCAGTGAAGCTGATCGTTCGTGTAGTGCGCAGCAGCAGCCGGGTGCCAAGGCGTTGTTCGGTACGCGCGATGATCCGACTGACCGCCGAAGGCGTGAGCCCCAATGCTCGCGCCGCAGCTGACAGGCTACCTTCTTGCGCCACAGTGGCGAAAACGAGCATGTCACCGGATCGTCCGTTGAAGTCCATTTGTGCCCCTTACGCATAGGTGATTGCCAAAAATGCTATCTACCGCGTTAAAACGCTGGATCGTAGCATTAGCGGCATAGATAAGGAGCCTTTCATGCGTATCAACCCACCACTCGTCGCACTCGCCATGGGTGCCTTTGGCATCGGTGTTACCGAGTTCGCCCCCATGGGCATGCTGCCCGGCATCGCTGCGGACCTCGGCGTTTCCATTCCTGCCGCTGGCCTATTAGTCAGTGCTTACGCCATGGGCGTACTGCTAGGTGCGCCGCTGATGAGCCTGACCACCGGCAAGATACCCCGGCGGTATCTGCTGGTCGGACTCATGGCGATATTCACCCTCGGTAACTTGATGTCAGCCCTGGCTACCGATTACTACAGCCTCATGATCGCCAGGGTGGTGACCTCACTCAACCACGGTGCGTTCTTTGGCATTGGCTCCATCGTCGCCGCCAGCGTGGTCGCCCCTGATAAACGTGCCGGGGCGGTTGCGGCAATGTTCATGGGGTTGACCTTGGCAACCATCGGTGGTGTGCCGTTGGCCGCCTGGTTTGGCGAAATGTTCGGTTGGCGCACCGCATTCTGGGGAATTACCGGCCTTGGCGTGGTGGCAATGACTGCATTGTGGTTCGCCCTGCCAGACCTGAAAGCGCCGCCGAGCGCTGGAATAATGGCCGAAATCCGAGTACTCGGCCGTGGCCCGGTGCTGGGCGCGCTGGCTCTCACTGTAGTCGGCTCGGGTGCAATGTTTACCGTCTTCACCTACATCGCGCCCATACTCAGCAGCGAGACCCACGCTTCCACCGCCTACATCACTGCCATGTTGGTGCTGTTTGGTGTGGGACTGACGCTGGGCAACATGTGGGGCGGCAAGGCCGCCGACCGCTCGATAGATCGCACCCTGATCGTTTCGCTGAGCGTGCTGATTCTCGTCTTGCTCGCGTTTACCGTACTGATGCGTTGGCCGCTGCCGGCCGCCGTCGCCATCCTGATTTGGGGTATCGCCAGTTTCGCCTTGGTGCCACCGCTGCAAATGCGCGTCATGGAAGCCGCCAAGGACGCACCTAATTTGGCTTCGGCAATGAACATCGGCGCGTTCAACTTCGGCAACGCGATTGGTGCGGCGCTGGGCGGCGCGGTGATCAATGCCGGGCTGGGTTATCCGGCGATTTCCTTGGCCGGAGCGGCCATGGCGGGTCTGGGACTGTTAATGGTGCTGGCTTTCGTGTGGCGTTCCAGGACTGTTGTAGCTGCGGTGGTGTGACCACGATAGGAGCAGGGCTGCCAGTCCACTTGATGGCAGTTGCTCTTGCTTGAGTGATGGGGATAAGGGGCGCGAACGCTTTTGCGTTTTACCTACCCGTTTGCGACCTGCGAAGGGCCGACTTCGCGTGTTAACCTTGCCGCCATCGCAAAATCGCAGGGCCGAATGCCCCACCTTTGCCCCACTCCTTCCAACGAATTTGCTAACTATCTGATGAGTAAAAACACTTCCGATCTGTCCTCCCACACCCCGATGATGCAGCAGTACTGGCGCCTGAAAAACCAGCACCCTGATCAGTTGATGTTCTATCGCATGGGCGACTTCTACGAGATCTTCTACGAAGATGCGAAGAAGGCCGCCAAGTTGCTGGACATCACCCTGACCGCGCGCGGGCAGTCGGCGGGGCAGTCGATTCCGATGTGTGGCATTCCTTACCACTCACTGGAAGGTTACCTGGTCAAGCTGGTGAAGCTGGGCGAGTCAGTGGTGATCTGTGAGCAGATCGGCGACCCGGCCACCAGCAAGGGGCCGGTGGAACGTCAGGTGGTGCGCATTATTACGCCGGGGACGGTGAGTGATGAGGCGCTGCTGGATGAGCGTCGCGATAACCTGATCGCGGCGGTGCTGGGGGATGAGCGCCTGTTTGGTCTGTCGGTGCTGGATATCACCAGCGGCAATTTCAGTGTCCTGGAGATCAAGGGCTGGGAGAACCTGCTGGCAGAACTTGAGCGCATAAACCCGGTGGAGCTGTTGATCCCGGATGATTGGCCAAAGGACCTGCCGGCGGAAAAACGCCGTGGGACCAAGCGTCGTGCGCCGTGGGATTTTGAGCGTGATTCGGCGCTGAAAAGCCTGTGCCAGCAATTCTCTGTGCAGGACCTCAAAGGCTTCGGTTGTGAAACCCTGACCCTGGCCATCGGCGCCGCCGGTTGCCTGCTCAGCTACGCCAAGGAAACCCAGCGCACCGCCCTGCCGCACTTGCGCAGCCTGCGTCATGAACGCCTGGACGACACCGTGGTGCTCGACGGTGCCAGCCGTCGCAACCTGGAGTTGGACACCAACCTCGCTGGCGGGCGCGACAACACCCTGCAATCGGTGGTCGACCGTTGCCAAACCGCCATGGGCAGCCGCTTGCTGACTCGCTGGTTGAACCGTCCACTGCGGGATTTGAGCGTACTGCAAGCGCGTCAGACCTCGATTACCTGTCTGCTGGACGGCTATCGCTTCGAGAAACTGCAGCCGCAGTTGAAGGAAATCGGCGATATCGAACGCATCTTGGCGCGGATCGGCCTGCGCAATGCGCGACCACGTGACCTGGCGCGCCTGCGCGATGCCCTCGGCGCCCTGCCGCAGTTGCAAGCCGCGATGACCGAGTTGGATACACCGCACCTGCAACAACTCGCCCTGATCGCCAGCACCTACCCGGAACTGGCGGCGTTGCTGGAAAAAGCCATCATCGACAACCCGCCGGCGATCATTCGTGACGGCGGCGTGTTGAAGACCGGTTACGACAGCGAACTGGACGAACTGCAAGCCCTGAGCGAAAACGCCGGCCAGTTCCTGATCGACCTGGAAGCCCGCGAAAAAGCCCGCACGGGCCTGGCCAACCTGAAAGTCGGCTACAACCGCGTGCACGGCTACTTTATCGAGCTGCCGAGCAAGCAGGCCGAGTCGGCGCCTATCGACTATCAGCGTCGCCAGACCCTCAAGGGCGCCGAGCGCTTTATCACGCCGGAGCTCAAAGAATTCGAAGACAAAGCGTTGTCGGCCAAAAGCCGCGCGCTGGCTCGGGAAAAGATGCTCTACGAGGCCTTGCTTGAGGACCTGATCAGCCAACTGGCGCCGCTGCAGGACACTGCCGCCGCCTTGGCCGAGCTGGATGTACTGAGCAACCTCGCCGAGCGAGCGCTGAACCTGGACCTGAACTGCCCGCGTTTTGTGAGCGAGCCGTGCATGCGCATCGTGCAGGGGCGCCACCCGGTGGTGGAACAGGTGCTGACGACACCGTTCGTCGCCAACGACCTGTCGCTGGATGACGATACCCGCATGTTGGTCATCACTGGCCCGAACATGGGTGGTAAATCCACTTATATGCGTCAGACCGCCTTGATTGTGTTGCTGGCGCATATCGGCAGCTTTGTGCCGGCGACCAGTTGCGAGTTGTCCCTGGTGGACCGTATTTTCACCCGGATCGGTTCCAGCGATGACCTGGCTGGTGGCCGCTCGACCTTTATGGTCGAAATGAGCGAAACCGCCAACATCCTGCACAACGCCACCGAACGCAGCCTTGTCCTGATGGACGAAGTGGGTCGCGGCACCAGCACCTTCGACGGCCTGTCCCTGGCATGGGCGGCGGCCGAGCGTTTGGCGCACTTGCGTGCCTATACGCTGTTCGCCACTCACTACTTCGAACTGACCGTACTACCGGAAAGCGAGCCATTAGTGGCCAACGTGCATCTGAATGCCACGGAGCACAACGAGCGCATCGTATTCCTGCACCACGTGTTGCCAGGCCCCGCCAGCCAGAGTTACGGCCTGGCTGTGGCGCAATTGGCCGGCGTGCCGAGCGAGGTGATCACCCGCGCCCGCGAACACCTCAGCCGCCTGGAAACCACGGCATTGCCCCATGAAACCGTGGTCGCAAGTCCTGCCAAAGCCTCAAGCAAACCCGCCACGCCACACCAGAGCGATATGTTCGCCAGCCTGCCCCATCCGGTGCTGGAAGAGTTGGCTAAGCTTGACTTGGACGACTTGACGCCGCGCAAAGCGCTCGAAATGTTATATGCACTGAAGGTTCGGATATAACGCTGACGCTTGCAAGCTGGTAGACTCTCGCGCGGTTTGGGATGCTGCAGGCTCTTAGCCTGGCCTGCAGACTATCGCTCCCGAACCTCGCGAGCCCTGCCACACAGGGTTTCGCTGCCGCCGCCTGAGGAGAAAATTAGAAATGACCTTCGTCGTCACCGACAACTGCATCAAGTGCAAGTACACCGACTGCGTGGAAGTATGTCCGGTGGACTGCTTCTACGAAGGCCCGAACTTCTTGGTAATCCACCCGGATGAGTGCATCGACTGCGCCCTGTGTGAGCCAGAATGCCCGGCCGTCGCCATTTTCTCCGAGGACGAAGTCCCGGCAGAGATGCAGGAATTTATTCAGTTGAACGTCGAACTGGCGGAAATCTGGCCGAACATCACTGAGAAGAAAGACTCGCTGCCGGATGCAGCAGAGTGGGACGGCGTCAAAGGCAAGATCAAAGATCTGGAGCGCTAACAGCGCCGCCGCCAAACAAAAAAAGGCCCTTAGGGGCCTTTTTTGCGTTCAGGGACCGCGTATTCACTTTTCTACGGTGTCCAGTCCTGAAATAGGTTTACACCTATTTCAGCCTCAAAACGCCCGATGCACCGCATCGGGCGTTTTGTATTTCAGCGATAGATGTGGCCGCTCGCTGTTATAGATCTGCACCGATTGATCC
>NZ_NKIG01000057.1:0-10881 GCF_002255865.1 Pseudomonas sp. PGPPP1
AGGCGCCCCGTTAAACCACGCTGGCCGAACGCAGGCTTGAATCCGTGGGTAACCCGGCAGGACGCCGGGTTAGCCGCCCCGCGCCATGGATGGCGCGTGGCGGCGGCCCACGGATTCAAGCCGGAGTTGAGGGCATGCCGAGCCTAGGCGAGGCACCGAGTGGTGGGGCAAGAGCCCTTTGGTTACTTTGGGGCTCTTTTCCAAAGTGACTCGCCGTAAGGGCGAAACCAATATCCGCCATCACCCAAGTAACGGATCAATCCCCCAACAATCTCAAAAAGACATCATTAAAATGAATAACCACATAAGAAAATAATGAAATCCAAGAATATTAGCTTAGACCAAAACAGCATTATATTTTCAAAACCCATTCCGTTATGTTTGATCGCAACAGCCTACCCCTGACCCTGGATGGTACCCATCGTGATTCAGATTCTGCTCCCATAACCGGGTAACCATCCCCGCCGCAGAATCGTTGGAAGGGAATTCAACGTATGTTGCCGATTCAAACCCCACACGCGCCTTAGCCCCAAATCGCCGCAACACCCCCGAAAAAAATTCGAGCACCGCGCACGACGCGTGACTGCCCGACTTCGCGATTTGGACATGCAGGCAAGCCTATGAAGCAAACGTTAACACCCACCGCCCTACTGGCCCTGGCACTCCTGGCCAACACCGCCCAGGCCCAGGACGACACCCTCTCCACCGTAGTCGTCACCGGTAACCGTGGCGCCGAGCAGCGCACCGTCACCAGCAGCCCGGTGCCAATCGATGTGGTCAGCGCCAAACAACTGCAAAGCACCGGCAAGCCCGGTTTGATGGAGGCCTTGAGCGCTGTGATTCCGTCGCTGACCCTGCCGGAAAAAACCGGTTGGGACGCCAGCGGCATTGCCCGTGCTCCCAACCTGCGTGGCCTGAGTGCCGCCGAAGTGCTGGTGCTGGTCAACGGCAAGCGCCGCCACACCAGCGCCACCCTGAACATCAACGGGATCAACACCGGCGCTGCGCCGGCCGACCTGGACCTGATCCCCATCAGTGCCATCGACCATGTCGAAGTACTGCGCGACGGCGCCGCCGCCCAATACGGTTCCGATGCTATCGCCGGGGTGATCAACGTGATCCTCAAGGCGGATACCAGCGGCACTTCGGTGACCAACGTCGGCCAGGGCTACGACGGCAAGAAGCAAACTGTGCAACAAAGCCTCAACAAGGGTTTCGAAATCGGCAACGGCGGTATCGTGCAATTGGCGCTGGATGCGCGCAGCCAGAACGATGACAACAAGGCCAGTGCCAACGGCTACACCTACGGCCAGGCCTACGAGCAGGCGGGTCGTTCGACCTACGGCGGCTATGGCACGCCCAAGACCAACCTGCTGACCCTGGGCTACAACGCCGAGCTGCCGATTGATGACAGTTTCAGCCTGTACTCCTTCACCACCTATTCGCGACGCAAGGCCGAGCAGGGCCAGAACTTCCGCCTGCCGACCATCACCAACACCATCACCACCGGCCCCAATGGCTACCCCGGCGGTTACACGCCCACTTGGTTTATCGACGAAGACGACTTCCAGGCCGCGTTCGGCGGCAAAGGTACCGTCGGCGAGTGGGACTGGGATTTGTCCACCACCTACGGGCGTAACGACGCGGAGCAGGGCACCACCCACAACCAGAACCCGTCCCTGGGCGAAGCCACGCCGAACCACTTCACTTCCGGTACGTGGATTTCCACCGAGCTGACCACCAACCTCGACTTCAAGCGCGGCTTTGACGTCGGCCTGGAAAAGCCGCTGGACCTGAGCTACGGCTTTGAGCACCGCCGTGATACCTATGAGGTGCAGGCCGGTGACTACGCGTCCTATGCCAACGGCGGCTACTGCGTGGCACCGGGTAATTGCGCATCAAGTGGGGCCCAGGTCACCAACGGCATCTCGCCGGATGAAGAAAGCAGCGCCTCGCGCAACAGCCTGGCCAGTTACGTGGATGTGGGTTTCAACCCGGTGCCGGACTGGTACATCGGCACCGCGTTTCGCTACGAGCATTACAACGAAGGCGTGGGCGCTACCCGCAGCGGCAAGCTGACCACGCGGTATGACTTCACCCCGCAATTCGCCGTGCGGGCCACGGTGAGCAATGGCTTCCGCGCGCCGTCCCTGGCCAACAGCCTGTTCAGTGCGCGCTCCACCACGTATGGCGTGGTGGATGGGGTGTATCAGTCGATCAACTATGGCGTGTTGCCGGTGAGTTCCGCCGCTGCCAAAGCCTTGGGCGCCCAGGAGCTCAAGCCCGAGCGTTCGACCAACTTCAGCCTCGGTTTCACCCTCACGCCCACCGACCGCCTGAGCTTCACCGCCGACGCCTACGTGATCAACCTGCGTGATCGCATCACCCTCACTGGCACCTTGCTCGGCCCGGAAATCACCCAGGTGCTGCAAGGCAACGGCATCACTTCCACCTCGGGCGGGCAGTACTTTATCAACGGTGCCGACACCCGCACCAAGGGCCTGGACCTGGTCAGCAACTACAGCCAGGACCTGGGCCAGTACGGCTCGCTGAAGTGGACCGCCGCGTTCAACTGGAACCAGACCAAGATCCTCAACTACAAGGAGTCCACCACGATCCTTGGTACGTCCTATGACCTGATGGATCGCCAGGCCCGCAACCTGATCACCGGCGTGCAGCCCAGCACCAAGCTGATCCTGGGCGGTGACTGGAGCATTGACCGCTTCAACCTCAACCTGGCCCTGACCCGCTACGGCTCCTACAAAGAGGTCAACGTCTCCACCGACCGCAGCCTGGATCGGGTCTACAGCGCCAAATGGATCACCGACCTCGACCTTGGCTACAACCTCACCAAAGACCTCAATGTCGCCATCGGCGCCAAGAACCTGTTCGACGTGTACCCGAAAAAACAAGGCGTGCCCAGCAGCACCATGGTCAGCAGCTACGGCACCTATTCGCCCTTCGGTTTTACCGGCGGTTACTACTACACCCGGCTGACTTACGCCTTCTAAGGCCGCAACCCGCGAGGAAGAGAACATGCCCATCGTCGCCAAACCCTATGACCTGATAGATCAGGCCAGCCCGGCTCGCCCGGTCCGTGTCTCCACACCGATCAAGACCCTGCAGGTGGTGCCCGCACGGCATCCCTGGCGCTGGGCGGGGTCGATCTTCGCCGCGCTGGTGCTGTTGGGCATCGTGCATTCGCTGGCCACCAACCCGCGTTGGGAGTGGGGCGTGTTCGGCCAGTGGTTCTTCTCGCCCTCAGTGCTGCGCGGTCTTGGGCAGACGCTGTTGCTGACCTTGCTGAGCACGGTGTTCAGCATCCTGCTCGGCACTGCATTGGCGTTGGCGCGGCTGTCGGGCTCGCCGCTGCTGGCGGCGCTGGCCTGGGGGTACATCTGGTTTTTCCGCTCGATGCCGGCGTTGCTGGTGCTGATCATCCTGTACAACTTTGCTTATCTGTATGACCACATCGTGCTCGGCGTACCGTTCACCGACGTGGTGTTCGCCGAGTGGTCCACGGTGGACGTGCTCAGCCAGTTCACCGTGGCGGTGCTAGGCTTGAGCCTGATGCAAGCGGCGTATGCGGCGGAGATCATTCGCGGCGGCCTGATCGGCGTCGACGCCGGCCAGCATGAAGCGGCGGCGGCCCTCGGTTTGCCGGCTTCGCGACGCATCTTCCGGATCATCCTGCCCCAGGCGCTGCGTTCGATCTTGCCGTCGGGTTTCAACGAGATCATCGGCCTGGTCAAGGGCACCTCCATCGTCTACGTGCTAGCCCTGCCGGAGCTGTTCTACACCGTGCAGGTCATCTACAACCGCACCCAGGCGGTGATTCCGCTGCTGATCGTGGCCACCGTGTGGTACCTGATCATCACCACCGTGCTCACCAGCGCGCAGTACTACGTCGAACGCTACTTCGCCCGTGGCACTGCGCGCGTGCTGCCGCCCACACCGTTGCAACGCATCCGCCGCTGGCTCAAGGAGAAAAGCCATGAGTGACGCACGCGCCGGCCGCATTCAGATCCAGGGCGTGGGCAAGCGCTTTGGCAACCAGCAAGTGTTGAAAGACATCGACCTGACCATCGACCCGGGCAAGGTCACGGTGATTCTCGGGCCTTCCGGCTCAGGCAAGTCGACCTTGCTGCGCACCATCAATCACCTGGAAAAAATCGACAGCGGGCACATCACCATCGACGGTGAATACGTCGGTTACCGGCGCAAGGGTGACCTGCTTTATGAGTTGAAAGAGCGCGAAATTCTCAAGCGCCGTATCGACGTCGGCTTTGTATTCCAGAACTTCAACCTGTTCCCGCACCTTACCGCCTGGGAAAACATCGCCGAAGCGCCCCTGGCCCATAAGCGCTGGAGCAAGGCCGAGGCGCAAACCAAGGCGGCCGAGTTGCTGGCCAAGGTTGGCCTGGCGGACAAGGTCGATGCCTACCCACGCCAGCTCTCCGGCGGCCAGCAACAGCGCGTCGCCATCGCGCGTGCCCTGGCGCTGGACCCCAAGGTGCTGCTGTTCGACGAACCCACCTCGGCCCTCGACCCGGAGCTGGTGGGCGAAGTGCTCGACGTGATCAAGGGCCTGACCCAACTGGGCGTGACCCTGGTGATCGTTACCCACGAAATCGGCTTTGCCCGCGAAGTCGCCGACCACGTGGTGTTCCTCTGCGACGGCCAGTTGATCGAAGAAGGGCCGCCAGAACAGATTTTCCGCCAACCCCGACATCCCCGCACCGTGGCCTTTCTCGGCAAGGTGCTTTAGTTCAAGGAGTGACTGCCCATGTTTATTTCTACTGCCCGCGTGGCCCTGCTGGCACTCGCCGTCAGCACTGCGCAAAGTGCTTTTGCCGTGCAACAGGTCGACCTCAGCCCCGACCGCGTGCGCATCCATGTGCCGCGCAACGAAGCGGCCATCGCGCAGATCCCGCCGGGCTTCAAGTTCGCCCAGCCGGGCAAATTCACCGTGGCCGTGTCCGGTGTGGCCGGGCCACCGCTGGCGCTGTTGGCCAATGACGACAAGACCACCATAGGCAGCGAAGCCGACACCGCGCAGTTGGTGGCCGATAGTCTGGGCCTGCAACTCAACGTGGTGCAGACCAGTTGGGAAGACTGGCCGCTGGGCGTCAGCTCGGGCAAATACGATGCGGTGATCAGCAACGTTACGGTGACCGAGGCGCGCAAGAAACGCTTCGACTTCGCCACCTATCGCCAGGACGTGCTCGGGTTCTATGTGAAGAGCACCAGCAAGATCACTGAGATCAAACAGGCTCCGGACATCGCCGGCTTGAAGATCATCGTCGGCTCCGGCACCAACCAGGAAAAAGTCCTGCTGGCCTGGAACGATGCCAACGAAAAAGCCGGCATCAAGCCTGCGCTGTTGCAGTACTTCGACGACCAGGCCGCCGCGCAACTGGCGGTGCAATCCGGGCGCAGTGATGCGCTGTTCGGGCCCAACTCGGTGTACGCCTATTCGGCGGCGATCACCGGCGGCATCAAGCGCGTCGGTACTGTCAACGGCGGCTGGCCGTTGCAGGCGGATATCGCCGTGACCACGCGCAAGGACAACGGCTTGGTCAAGCCGATCCACACCGCGCTGGAAGGCGCGATTGCTGGCGGCCAGTACGAGCAGGTGCTGCAACGCTGGGGCCTGGATGTAGAACGCGTCGACAAGTCGCTGATCAACCCACCGGGCCTGCCGGATTAAGGAGCGTCACACATGGGACTTACACGACGTGAAGCGCTGTCGAGCATCGCTGCGGTAGGCGGCGAAAAGGCCGTCAAGGATGCATTGGCGGTACTGGGCCTGGGGCCTTCGTCGCACCGCCGCCCGCAACCGCTGAAACTCAAGGACGGCCTGGGGCAAGGCACCCGCGTGCTGGTGCTGGGCGCCGGGATTGCCGGGCTGGTGACCGCCCTGGAACTGACCCGCGCCGGGTTCGCGGTGCAAGTGCTGGAAGCCCGTGAACGAGTCGGTGGCCGCACCTGGACGATTCGTAACGGCGACCGCGTGGACTACAAGGACGGTCGCACGCAAACCGCCGCATTTGATCAAGGCCACTACTTCAACGCTGGGCCTGCGCGCATACCCAGCCAGCACCGCACGATTCTCGACTATTGCAGCGAGCTGGGCGTGCCGCTGGAAGTGCTGGTCAACAGCAGCCACGGCGCGCAGGTACGGCCGGATATCACCAAGCCCGCGTTCAGCGTCGGCCAGGCGATCAACGATGCGCGCGGACACTTGTCCGGCTTGCTGGCCAAGGCTGTGCAACGCGATGCCCTCGACGATGTGTTGAGCAGTGAAGAACGCACGCGCTTGCTGGCGTTCTTGCAGGTGTACGGCGACTTGTCGCAAGAGCTGGCCTTTGAGGGCACGATTCGTTCGGGGCACCTGGAGTCACCCGCTCACCCCGGCGCTTTACCGGCCAGCCGCAGCCCGCTGTCGTTGGATCAACTGCTGCATCCAGAGCTGTGGGGCGCGTTGCTGCACACCGAATTCCCGGAGTTCTCCGCCACCATGTTCCAACCGGTGGGCGGCATGGACCGCATCACCGATGCCTTTTACGCGCGGGTGCGCGATCACATTCAATTGGGTGCCCATGTGCGGCAGATCCGCCAGTTGGAAGACTGCGTGGCGGTGACCTACCACGACAAGCACAGTGGCCGTGAACACGTGGTGCGTGCCGACTACCTGGTCTCGACCCTGCCACTGCCGCTGCTGGCCAAGCTCGACACGGATTTCAGCGACCCGATCAAGGCCGCCTTGCTCAGTACCCGCAGCGATCAGGCGACCAAAGTGGCGTGGCAATCGCCGCGCTTCTGGGAAACCGACTACCGCACCTACGGCGGCCTGTCCTGGATCGAACACCCGGCGCGCCTGCTGTGGTACCCGAGCAACGACCTCAACACCCGCGAAGGCTTGCTGGTGGCGGGCTACGTGACCGGGGAGGGCGCGGACGTATTTGGCGCGCAGCCTTTCGACAAACAGTACGCCACCTCCAAAGAGGCCGTGGAGCTGCTGCACCCCGGCTATTCCAAACACCTGCGCAACCCGCTGGCGGTGTCCTGGGAGCAGATCCCCTACAGCGAAGGTCCGTGGCTGCAACGTGAACACTTCCCAGCGGACGCCAGCGCCTTGCTCGAAGCCGGCCATGGCCGCGTGTACTTCGCTGGTGACGGCCTGGTGCAGAGCGGGGTGGGCATCTGGCAGGAATCGGCGGCTAACTCGGCGCGCCATGTGGTCGGGCAACTGGCCGAACGCGTGACCCAACAACGACAGATCGCGGCAGTGGCCGCTTCTTAAGGAGATTCACCATGAGCGACAGCATTCAACGCACCAGCGTCGGTAATTTCCCGATCTCGCAGACCGTCACCGTGCCGGCCTCTGCCAGCCTGATTTTTGTCAGCGGCACCTTGCCCGACCTGCACGATGCCAATGCCCCGGCGGGTACGCCTGCGGCCTATGGCAATACCGAAGTGCAGACGGTGTCGGTGTTCAACAAGATCCGCCAGATCCTGCGCCAGCAAGACCTGGACCTGGGGGACATCGTGCAGTTGCGCGTGTTCCTGGTGGGCGCCGAAGAGACCGGTGGCAAGCTGGATTTTGCCGGGTTGCAGGCGGGGTATACGCAGTTTTTCGGTACGCCTGAGCAACCGAACAAGCCAGCGCGGACGGCGTTGCAAGTGGTGGCGTTGCCACTGCCCGGAGCCTTGGTGGAAGTCGAAGCCATCGCCGCCAGAACGGCCTGATTCACACAATTAAAAATGTGGGAGCGGGCTTGCCCGCGATAGCGGTGGGTCAGTAACTGATTATTCAACTGATACACCGCTATCGCGGGCAAGCCCGCTCCCACAGGGTTTATCTATTTCAGGAGCCTTTGTATGTCCACCTCACCCCGGCAACTCAAATTCGGCGCCATCCTCACTGGCGTCGGCACCGCGCAAAACGAATGGCTGCACCCGCAGATCCCCGGCAATGCCAGCGTCGATATCGACTGGTATCGCGCCCAGGCCAAACTGGCGGAGGCCGCCAAGTTTGACCTCGTATTCATCGTCGACAGCCCCTACATCACCCCGGATTCGGCGCCGCACTTCCTCAACCGCCTTGAGCCGTTGACCCTGCTCTCGGCTATCGCGGGCGCTACCTCGAAAATCGGCCTGGTGGCGACCCTAACCACCTCGTACACCGAACCCTTCAACGTGGCGCGCCAGTTCGCCTCGCTGGACCACATCAGCGGCGGCCGCGCCGGTTGGAACGTGGTTACCACGGGCCTGGAAGGCGCTGCCGGCAACTTCGGGCTTGAGCAACATATCGACCACACTGAGCGCTACCGCCGCGCTGCCGAGCACCTGGATGTGGTGCAGGGCCTGTGGGACTCCTATGAAGACGACGCCTTTGTGCGCGACAAGCAGAGCAAGGTGTTCCTCGACCCACAACGCCAACATCGTCTCGACCACCACGGCGAGTTTTTCTCGGTGACCGGGCCGTTGAACATCGAGCGTTCGGCCCAAGGCCAGCCGGTGATTTTCCAGGCCGGTATTTCCGAGTCCGGGCGCAGCCTGGCGGCCAACTACGCCGAGGGGATCTTTGCCGGCGTAGGTAACTTCGAAGACGCCCAGGCGTACTACAGCGACATCAAAAAGCGTACGGCAGCAGCCGGACGCAATCCCGATCATGTGACGATCTTGCCGGGTATCTCACCGATCATTGCCGACACCGACGAACAGGCCCAGGCCATCGACCGTGAACGCAACGGTGAACTGGACCTGAACAAGGCACTGGTGCAGCTGGGGCGGCCGTTCAACTACCACGATTTCAGCCAGTACCCACTGGACGAACCCTTCCCCGAACTGGGCGATTTGGGCAGCAACGGCTATCGCGGCCATGCCGAGAACATCAAGCAAGTCGCCCGTGACCAGGGCCTGACCTTGCGCCAGGCGGCGTTGCGTTTTGCCAAGCCATTCTCCAGCTTTGTCGGCTCGCCCAAGACCGTCGCGGATGAGATTGAGCGCTGGTTTGTCGAAGGTGCCGTGGACGGCTTCAACATCCACGTGGGCGCCCCGGATGACTTCGCCAAATTTACCGACCAGGTGCTGCCGTTGCTGCGTGAGCGCGGGTTGTTCCGCAGCGAGTACAGCCACAGCACCTTGCGCGGGCACCTGGGCCTGCCGGTGCCGGTCAACCGCCACACCGCCGCGCGCGCGGTTCAACCCTTGCAAGCGGTAGGTGCATAAATGTCTCCAACAGCGTGAGCGCGGCGTTCGATTACCGCGTGCCGGCGATTGCCGGGTGTGCCTTGTTCATGGAATTGCTCGACGCCACGGCGGTGCTGACCGCATTGCCGCAAATGGCCACCGACTTCGGCGAGCCGGCGTTGCGCATGAACCTGGTGGTGTCGTTGTACCTGTTGGCGGCCGCGGTGTTTGTGCCGGCCAGCGGCTGGGCAGCGGACCGTTATGGGCCGCGCCGGGTGTTCCTCACGGCGATTGCGTTGTTCACCTGCGCCTCCCTGGCCTGTGCGTTGTCCAGTTCATTGCTGCAACTGTCACTGGCGCGCCTGGCCCAGGGGGCGGGCGGGGCGATGATGGTCCCGGTGGGGCAGGTGATCCTGCTGCGCTGGGCCTCGCGGGACAACCTGCTGCGCGCCATGGCCTTTCTTACCGCCCCCGCGTTGTTGGGGCCGGTGATCGGGCCACCGTTGGGCGGGGTGCTGGTGACGTATGCAGCCTGGCAGTGGATTTTCCTGATCAACCTGCCCATTGGCGTTTTGGGCGTGTGGCTGGTGTGGCGCTACATCCCGGACTATCCGCCGGGTGAAGCCGGGCCGTTTGATGCGCGGGGGTTGCTGCTGAGTGCGGCCAGCCTGGCGTGCCTGGTGTTTGCGTTTGAGGCATTGGGGCATGGACTGCTTGAGGCGTTGCCGATTGTCGGGTTGGTGGTGGCCGGTGCGCTGTTCGCCTGGCTTTACGTGATGCATGCGCGGCGTTGTGAACGGCCGTTGCTGGACTTGACGTTGTTGCGTATTCCGACTTTTTCCATCGCGATCTGGGGCGGGAATGTGTTCCGTCTTGGCAGCGGTGCGTTGCCGTTTCTGTTGGTGTTGTTGTTCCAGTTGGGGTTTGGCTTGAGCCCGCTGGCGGCGGGGTTGCTGACGTTTGCCGGTGGCGCGGGGGCGTTGGCGATCAAGTTCGTGGCGGCGCCGATTGTGCAGCGGTTCGGGTTTCGCCAGACGTTGGTGGGCAATGCGTGTTTGTGTGGGTTGTCGATTATTGGGTGTGCGGTGTTTCGCGCTGATACGCCGTATCTGGTGATGGTGGGCGTGTTGTTTTTTGGCGGCGTGGCGCGGTCGCTGCAGATGAGTACGCTGGGGGCGTTGACCTATGCCGACGTGCCGGCGGCGTTGTCCAGCCGCGCGAGTAGTTTGGCGGCGATGACGATGCAGTTGAGTTTGAGTCTGTCGGTGGGGGTGGCGGCGACGGTGCTTGGGGTGGTGCAGCGGTGGCGGGGGGAATCGGTTGCTACGGTTGAGAGTATTGTTGTGGTGGTGGTTTTTAGTGGGGTGGTGTGTGGGGCTTCGGTGGTGGTGTTTCGGCGGTTGCGGTCTGGGGTTGGGCTTTGAGTACATATCCGTTTTTTGGGTGAGGGCTGGTATTGGTTCCGCTCTTACAGCGGGTCACTTTGGAAAAGAGCCCCAAAGTAACCAAAGGGCTCTTGCCCCAACACTCGGCACCTCGCCTAGGCTCGGTGTGCCCTCACTCCGGCTTTGGAGCGTGGGCCGCCGCGATGGGCCATCCTTGGCCCAGCGCGGCTAACCCGGCGTCCTGCCGGGTTACCCACGCTCCAAAGCCTGCGTTCGGCCAGCGTGTTTGACGGGGCGC
>NZ_NKIG01000058.1:0-10593 GCF_002255865.1 Pseudomonas sp. PGPPP1
GGCAGCGAGCCCACCAACGGCAGAAAAACTCTGCCCGGCCTCAGACGAGGCCGAAGGATATCAAGACAGTCAACAAGTGAGGGAAACACCCTATGAGAAGACTTAAGCGTGATCCGTTGGAAAGAGCATTTTTACGCGGATATCAATATGGCGTTCATGGCAAATCCCGTGAGCTTTGCCCATTTACTCTACCGTCGGTACGCCAAGCCTGGATCAACGGCTGGCGAGAAGGACGCGGCGACAACTGGGACGGTATGACTGGCACTGCGGGCATCCACAGACTCAACGAACTTCACGCCGTCGGCTAATCAGGGCACTTAATTCCGACATACCACCTTTGAATGTGTAATGACTTAACCACGCACGTCCTATCCGGACGGCGGGCTTCGGCCCAGGGGGCTCCTTTATGGAGCCCTTTTTAATGGGCGGCTATCAGGCTTTTGGCAATGCCGCGATTGCGTCTACCGACTGGCGAATCAACGCCGGGCCCTTGTAGATGAAACCGGAATACAACTGCACCAGGCTGGCGCCAGCGGCGATCTTCTCGGCCGCGTGCTTGCCCTCGGTGATGCCACCTGCGGCGATGATCGGCAAGCGTCCTGCCAGCTCAGCGGCCAGTACCTTGACAATATGAGTGCTCTGCTCGCGCACCGGTGCACCCGAGAGGCCGCCCGCTTCGTCACCATGGGCCAAGCCTTCAACACCCACACGGCTGAGGGTGGTGTTGGTGGCGATCACTGCGTCCATACCCGAATCCACCAGGGCCTGGGCCACCAGTACGGTTTCTTCGTCGCTCATGTCCGGGGCAATCTTGATCGCCAGCGGTACGCGTTTGCCATGGCGTACGGCCAGATCTTCCTGGCGCTGGCGCAAGGCTTCGAGCAGTTGCTTGAGCGAATCACCGAACTGCAAGCTACGCAGGCCCGGGGTGTTGGGCGAACTGACGTTAACGGTGACATAGCTGGCGTGTGCGTAGACCTTGTCCAGGCAGATCAGGTAGTCGTCCACTGCCCGCTCTACTGGCGTATCGAAGTTCTTGCCGATATTGATGCCGAGAATGCCTTTGTACTTCGCCGCTTGAACCCGCGACAGCAGGTTATCGACACCCAGGTTGTTGAAGCCCATGCGATTGATGATCGCCTCGGCTTCGGGCAGACGGAAGATGCGCGGCTTGGGGTTGCCCGGTTGCGGGCGCGGCGTCACGGTGCCGATTTCGACAAAGCCGAAACCCAATTGCGAGAAGCCATCGATGGCCGCGCCATTCTTGTCCAGGCCTGCCGCCAACCCCACCGGGTTAGGGAAATCGAGCCCCATCACCGATACCGGCATTTTTGCCGGAGCCTTGCATACCAGGCCATTGAGCCCCAGGCGGCCACCGGCACCGATCAGGTCCAGGGACAGATCGTGGGAGGTTTCCGGGGAGAGTTTGAACAACAGCTGGCGGGCCAGGGTATACATGGGCGGGCTAGACTCGGATGGCGGCGAAAGGTGGCGCCGATTATAGCCGGGGGAACGGGCTGCGTGCGAGGCGTCCCGCCCAATCGTCAGTAGCGAAGGGCCACCAGCGCTTCATAACGCGCCCAGATTTTCTGTGCGTACTGCATGCGTAACGTCTCCCTTTGCGGCCCTGGACCTGGCCCCACGTTATAGGAACCAACAGCCGTCCAGTTGTAGCCGAAACGCTGGATGAACCCGGCGAGAATCGAGGCGCCTACCTCTACCGACAAACACGGCTCACTGAGTAGCCGCTCCTCGGTAACGCCCTGCTTGAGCAAGCCCGGCAAATGAATGCTGTTGATCTGCATCAAGCCGATATCCCGCGTGCCATTACTGTTGCTGTAATTCATCGCCCCTGCGTGATACCCCGACTCCACAGCTGCAATGGCCTGCAGCAATTCCGCTTCGATGTCGTAGCGGGCCGCGACCTCTTCCCAACAGTAAGCCAATGCCTTGTTGCTCGACACCAGCAGCACCCACAACAAGCATGTAGCCAATCCCTTAACCATGGCGGACCTGGCCGCAGGCCGAACAGATATGCGCCAAGCGCCCCTGCCCTGACCGTGGCGAGTCATCCCCTTCGGTGCTCACCGAGCATGTAAAGCGATAGCCCCGGCCATAAATGGTCTTGATAAACCCTTTGTCAGCCTTGAGATGCTTGCGCAATGAATAGATACAACGGGTCAGTGACTCTTCCGAAACATCTCCATGAGGCCACGCCCGCTCCAACAAACGATCCTTGGTCATCAATGCACCGCCGGATACCAGTAGCAATCGCAGCACTTGCCACTCCTTGGGAGGCAACTGAATATCCATGCCCTCTGCGGTCAATCGACCATCACCGTGCAAGGTCCAACGTGCAAAAACCAAGGGAGCCGTCATCATTCGATCACTCAGGGCGGCCATATATACCTCTGCATCCAATTACCAACATTGAGGCTCCTTGCTTCCTGCTCTCTCCAATCTGCCAACGTCGTGACTATAAAAACCTGGGCAGGAAACCACGCTAGGAAAAACCCCATACATTCGAAGCCTTTTGGGAATCGGTGCGTAAGACGGCTCCTTAATGTGCATTAAAGAACGACACCGTCGTGATAGACCTCGTGCAACTCAACCCCCAATCGATCTTCCAACTGCACCAATTCCCCAAGCGCCAAGAGCTTGCCGTTGATCCGTACCTCCACGCAGTCACTGAGCCCTCGTGCGAGTGGCAACACCTTGCCCGGTGCAAACCCCGACAAGAGCCGGCGGCTGACCCATTGCTCATGTAGAAGAACTTCCAGAAACATGGACAAACGCCTTATTCATTGAGAGGGCTAGCAACAGGACGAACAAACGCACGCTGAACACGCTCATACTGAGCCTGGGTCAATGGTGGAGGTGCCACAGCACCCGCGAGTGTCGTTGGCTCGCCACCTACCCCCCGTGACTGGATCACAAACAGGCGTACCTCGCCACGAGGGCCCCTCATCGTGCCCCGTGGCACGGTTTCGGCATCGCGTTGAAAGCCCCCCATCCACAAGCGCCGACCTGGGGGTACACGAATAACAGTGCTAACGCCGGCGCTCCCCACCACCGCCGAAAGCTTGCGACGTTTCTCCCTGTCGATAGGGTGGTCGTCCACAGCAGTGAGCGACATCTCGATTTCATTGCCAGGGACAAAACGGGGCAACACGCTGATCTGGGTGCCATATCGCACAGGCTGCCATTCGCCGGTCTCCTCTCCAGGCCTTGGCAGGTAAAAGGTCTGGTTGTGGTGAAACACGAGCGGGACATTTTCCTGGCCTAGCATCACCGGCAGCGCCACCACCCGCGCGCGCCGACGTCGCTCAAGTGTGCTGATCATTGCCATCAGCCGGCTGTCTTCCAACGGCTCCAGCACCCGGGTTGCAGCTATGGATGGATTGGCCTCGTCAAGCCAGCCGAGCTCCATTTTCTTGAGTTCTTCGGTATCCACGTCCACGATCCACAGCGAAACCTCCAGTTGCCGCTTAGGCACATCCAGCCTGGCGACAAGCTGCTCCAAGACGCTCACTTGGCCAGGCTTGCCCTTGATCAACAGACTGTTGGTATCCGGGTAGGGAATCACCGAAAGGCCCTCGTCAGCCAACACGCCAAGCGATCGTTTCGCCCCCCCTTTGCGCTCATTGGCCAACAGAGCGTCGATCATCGATGCCATCCCCGGCACATTGACCTTGTCATCGCCCATGGCGTATTGACGATCAGCCACGTGGGTATTGAATACCTGCACTACGCCGAACGCCTCTTTGCCCACGAGCAGTTCAGCCCGCTTGCGATCCATCATTTGTGCCAGTCGCAAGACCTGGTCGACATAGTTGGGCGGCCCCGACAGGTAGAACATTCTCTGCCCACTCTCACGCAAAGGATGTCGTGACTCATCCAGTCCTGAGCGACGCATGAGTTCACGCAGCCTCTCGACGGTAATGTGCCGCAGCGCCACCGCCGAGCTTTTGGCTTCACTCGACTCATAGAGGTAGAGCACCTGCCCGTCGCCATGCCAGATCAGGTCATGTTGCCGAGCCGTTGCCTCCAGCACCTGCTGGGCCTTGCCAAAGTCGTAGGTCCCGGAAATACGCTGACGGCTCGCAGCCCGGCTGACAACGATGGGCACCCCCAGTGGTACCGACAGCGCAGTAAAAAAGGTATGCAGGCTTTCATCCCGCGCCAGGTAGGTTTCCCCCCACGCCGAAACGCAGACCAGCATCAACAAGGCGCACACAAGCCAGCGGCACAGCCAGTGGCATCTCATCGTCTTGGGAGTATCTGCGTACACCATGGGTATCCTGGCGGCCTGGCGAAAAGAAGCGGCCATACTGAAAGCCGGCGACGTTTCAATCTTGATGGAAAGTTGACGGCAGACCAGGACGGTCTATCCGTGGCATGTGCCTTGCTTTGCTCTCTGCATCAGAGCACGCGCCAACGATGGAACGGGCTTACGGACAAAGGCGTCGTTACCTGCAGTGGCCTACAGCGCCATCTGAAGGAACGGCGCTTTTTTTTGAGCAATAAGGTAGGTATTGATGAACGACGCGGTCGGAAACAGCCCGATAAAAGACCCGCTGGCCTGGGTCAACGGCAGTGACGCCCCGGAAAAGAGCGGCCTGGACTTGGGCTTCATGGCCTTGAGCGATTGCGCCTCGCTGGTGGTCGCCGCCACCCAGGGGTTCGCCCAACCCTACGGACTGACGCTGAACCTCAAGCGCCAATCCTCCTGGGCCAACCTGCGCGACAAACTGGTCAGCGGCGAACTGGATGCCGCCCACAGCCTGTATGGGCTGATCTACGCCGTTCACCTGGGCATCGGCGGCGTAGCGCCTACCGACATGGCGGTGCTGATGGGGCTGAACCAGAACGGCCAGAGCATCAACCTGTCCCGTGGCCTGCAACAGCAAGGGGTGGTCACTCCTGAGGCACTGGATCGCCATGTGCACCAAAGCCGAACAAAACTGACGTTCGCGCAGACATTTCCCACCGGCACCCACGCCATGTGGCTGTATTACTGGCTAGCGAGCCAAGGCATTCATCCTTTGCAAGATGTGGACAGCGTGGTGGTACCGCCGCCGCAAATGGTTGCGCACCTGCAGGCTGATCGCATCGATGGCTTTTGCGTCGGCGAGCCCTGGTGCGCCAGTGCGGTAAAGCAAAACCAGGGCTTCACCCTGGCGACCACCCAGGCCATCTGGCCGGATCATCCAGAAAAGGTCCTCGGCTGCACCCAAGCGTTCGTCGACCAGTACCCCAATACCGCCCGAGTGTTGGTAATGGCAATTTTGGAGGCCAGCCGTTTTATCGAACAGAACACCGAAAACCGCCGCTCCACAGCGCAACTGCTCAGTGGCCGCGAGTACCTGGATGCCCCACTCGACTGCATCGAACCCCGTTTGTTGGGGGCGTACGAAGACGGCCTGGGTAACCAATGGCAAGACCCCCACGCCCTGCGATTTTTCGCCGAGGGCAAAGTGAACCTGCCGTACCTCTCCGACGGCATGTGGTTCATGACCCAGTTCCGCCGCTGGGGCCTGCTGCGCGAAGACCCGGACTACCTCGGCGTTGCCCGCCAGGTACAACAATTGGCGCTATACCGCCAGGCCGCCGAGGCGGTAGGTGTCGCGGCCAACCTCGATGACATGCGCAGCAGCCAGTTGATCGACGGCAAGGTCTGGGACGGCTCTGATCCGATTGGCTACTCCCGTAGCTTCCGCCTGCACGCAATGGCCGATCACGTCAGCCGCCAAGCCTTGCGCTGACAGGAGCCCCAATATGCTGCGAATCCTGTTGATCAACGACACCCCGCGCAAGGTTGGCCGTCTTCGAACGGCGCTGATCGAAGCCGGATTTGAGGTGATCGATGAGTCCGGCCTGATCATCGACCTGCCCGCACGCGTCGAAACGGTGCGCCCGGATGTGATCCTGATCGATACCGAGTCACCGGGCCGCGACGTGATGGAACAAGTGGTGCTGGTGAGCCGCGATCAGCCGCGGCCGATCGTGATGTTTACCGATGAGCATGACCCGAACGTGATGCGCCAGGCGATCAAGTCCGGTGTCAGCGCCTACATTGTCGAAGGCATCCAGGCCCAGCGCCTGCAACCGATTCTCGACGTGGCCATGGCCCGCTTCGAAAGCGACCAGGCGTTGCGCGCTCAGTTGCAGGCACGCGACCAGCAACTGGCCGAACGCAAACGCATTGAGCTGGCCAAGGGCATGTTGATGAAAATGAAGCACTGCAATGAGGAAGAGGCCTACACCCTGATGCGCCGCCAAGCCATGAGCCGGCAGCAGAAACTGATCCAAGTGGCGGAGCAGATCATCGCCATGAGTGAGCTGCTCGGCTGATTTGGCTCAGCTCTTGCTAAAGGTTAACCATAGGTAACCAACGGCGGTTGCCCCTCCACGACAAAGACGTCGCACACCCGGTTTGCCCTCGCGAACCCGGTGGCGGCGTTTTTTCGTTTTTGCCCTGCTAGCACGGGGCGGGTGGGGCAGCCCAAGCAGGCTGTTCCACCACCTGGCCTTCTTACAACACTCCCAATCGTTGAGGTGCGTGATGAAATCAAGCTTCTGGAAATCCGGGCACACCCCGACCCTGTTTGCCGCGTTCCTGTATTTCGACTTGAGCTTCATGGTCTGGTACCTGCTGGGCCCGCTGGCCGTGCAGATTGCCGCCGATTTGCACCTGACCACACAACAGCGCGGCCTGGTGGTAGCGACGCCGATTCTGGCGGGCGCGGTACTACGTTTCCTGATGGGCATGCTGGCGGACAAATTGTCGCCCAAGACCGCTGGCCTGATTGGCCAGGTGATTGTCATCGCCGCATTGTTCGGCGCCTGGAAACTGGGGATCCACAGCTACGAACAGGCATTGCTGCTGGGGGTGTTCCTCGGTATGGCCGGAGCGTCCTTTGCGGTGGCACTGCCACTGGCGTCGCAGTGGTATCCGGCCGAGCATCAAGGCAAGGCGATGGGGATAGCCGGGGCGGGTAACTCCGGCACGGTGTTCGCCGCTCTGCTCGCACCGGTGCTGGCGGCGGCGTTCGGCTGGAGCAACGTATTTGGCTTCGCATTGATTCCACTGGTACTCACCCTGATTGTTTTCGCCTGGCTAGCCCGCAACGCCCCTGAGCGGCCGAAAGCCAAATCCATGGCCGACTACTTCAAGGCTCTGGGCGACCGTGACAGCTGGTGGTTCATGTTTTTCTACAGCGTAACCTTCGGTGGCTTTATCGGCCTGGCAAGTGCCCTGCCCGGCTACTTCAACGACCAGTACGGCCTGAGCCCTGTGACCGCCGGCTACTACACCGCCGCCTGCGTGTTCGGCGGTAGCCTGATGCGCCCACTGGGCGGGGCCCTGGCGGACCGATTCGGCGGGATTCGTACCCTGCTGGGCATGTACAGCGTGGCAGCAATATGCATCGCCGCAGTCGGTTTCAACCTGCCAAGCTCCTACGCGGCACTGGCGCTTTTCGTCTGCACCATGCTCGGCCTCGGCGCAGGAAATGGCGCGGTGTTTCAATTGGTACCCCAACGCTTCCGTCGCGAAATCGGCGTAATGACCGGCCTGATCGGCATGGCCGGTGGCATCGGCGGCTTCGCCCTGGCGGCAGGCATGGGCGCGATCAAGCAAAGCACCGGCAGCTATCAAATGGCCTTGTGGTTATTTGCCAGTCTGGGTGTACTCGCCTGGTTCGGCCTGCATGGTGTGAAGCGTCGCTGGAGAACCACGTGGGGCTCGGCTGCCGTCACGGCTGCACGGGTCTGATGAGCCTGCAACTGAGCATCGCCCATGCCAGCGCTATCGGCCCCAGAGCCGAAAACCAGGACGCGCTGCGGGTAGTAACGCCCGTAGCGGATCTTGCGGCGAGCAAAGGCTACCTGTGCGCCATGGCTGACGGCGTCAGCCAGTGTGCCGACGGCGGACTTGCCGCCCGCGCGACCTTGCAGGCACTGGCACTGGACTACTACGCCACCCCCCAAACCTGGGGCGTGGCCCAGGCCTTGGAGCGCCTGCTGCTGGCGCAAAATCGCTGGTTGCAGGCCAATGGCGGCGGCCAGCCCTTGCTGACCACCCTCAGTGCCCTGGTGTTTCGCGGCCAGCGCTTTACCCTGGCCCATGTCGGCGATTGTCGCGTGTATCGCTGGCTGGACGGCGAGTTGCAGCGCATCAGCGAAGATCACGTGTGGGAGCAACCGGGCATGCAGCATGTGCTCAAGCGCGCCCTCGGCCTGGATCAACATCTGGTGGTAGATTTTCTGGATGGCCAGCTGCGTGAAGGTGAGTGCTTCCTGCTACTCAGCGACGGTGTGTGGGCAACGCTGGGCGATCACAGCATCCGGACGATTTTGCGGGAACAAGCGGATCTGGATCTGGCGGTCAGCACTCTGGTGAATGCAGCACACCTGGCGGGCAGCCAGGACAATGCCAGCGCCCTACTGGTGCGCATCGATAGCCTGGGGGCGGCCACACTCGGCGACGCACTGATGCAATTGCAGCAATGGCCAGTGCCGCCTCTCTTGAAGGCCGGGCAACAGTTTGAAGGCTGGCAGGTGGAAACCTTGCACGCGCAAAGTCGCCAGTCGTTGCTGTATCGGGTACGCGATGCCCAGCAGCAACCTTGGCTGCTGAAAACCCTGCCGTTGAGCCGCGACGATGAGCATGATGCCGGCCAGGCGTTGTTGTCGGAAGAATGGTTTTTACGGCGGGTTGCCGGCCGCGGCTTTCCTGAAGTCCACGTCGCTAGCGGGCGTCAGCACTTGTACTACGTGATGCGTGAATATCCCGGAAAAACCCTCGCCGAGCTGTTCCAGCAGCAAGGCGCCCTGCCCTTGGCGCAATGGCAGTCGGTTGCCGAGCGGTTGCTGCGGGCGGTGGGCATGCTGCATCGACGGCAGATCCTGCACCGCGATATCAAGCCGGAAAACCTGCTGCTAGGGGACGATGGCGAACTGCGGGTACTGGATTTCGGCCTGGCCTACTGCCCTGGCCTCTCGCAAGACCGTGCCCACGTGCTGCCGGGAACGCCGAGTTTTATTGCGCCTGAGGCGTTCAATGGCGACGTTCCTACACCTCAACAGGATTTGTATAGCGTCGGCGTAACCCTCTTCTACCTACTGACAGGGCACTACCCCTACGGTGAAATCGAAGCTTTCCAGCGCCCCCGGTTCACCCAACCTGTCAGCGCAAGCCGTTACCGACCTGACTTGCCGGATTGGTTGACCCTCAGCCTGGAACGGGCCGTGGGCGCACAACCGGCACAGCGTTATGAAACCGCAGAAGAATGGTTGCTCGCGCTGGAACAAGCAGATCGTCAGGAGCTGAGCATCCGCCCCAAGCCGTTGCTGGAACGTGAACCGTTGAAGGTGTGGCGCACCCTTGGATTGATCTCGATGCTGATCAATCTGGTGCTCTTGTATTGGCTTTTTCACAGCTGAACCGAGCCTGAGGTAAATTTCAGGCAAAAAAAAGCCCGGCCTAAGCCGGGCTTTTTTCGACTACTCAGTAATTACTGAGCAGCTTGAGCTTCTACCGAGGCTTCTACGCGACGGTTGATAGCACGGCCTGCTTCAGTTGCGTTGTCAGCAACTGGACGGGATTTACCGTAGCCAACCGAGCTAACGCGGTTAGGAGCGATACCGTCTTTGACCAGAACTTGCTTGACCGCGTCAGCACGACGCTGGGACAGCTTCTGGTTGTAAGCGTCTGGACCTACGGAGTCAGTGTGACCTTCAACCACGGTGGTGGTTTGTGGGTACTGCTTCATGAAGTCGGCCAGGTTTTTCACGTCGCCGTAGCTGTTAGGCTTAACAACGGACTTGTCGAAGTCGAACTTGACGTCCAGCTCAACACGAACAACCTGAGCAACTGGAGCTTCTGGCTCTGGAGTTGGCTCTGGAGCTGGTGCTGGGGTAGGAGCTGGAGCAACTGCGCCAGCGTTGCCGCCGAAGTTCACACCCAGGCCGACCAGTGCGGAGTAATCCCACTTGCCGTTGTCCAGGTTGTAGTCAGACTCAACACCAGCACGGGCGAACAGGTTGTTGGTGAAGTAGTACTTCACACCAGCGCCAGCGATAGCCAGGGTCGACTGGTCGCGACCGCTGTGGCCGTCAGCCTGTACGTTGGTACGGGACTGGTGACCGAAACCACCTTCTACGTATGGACGCAGGGAATCAACGCCGGCCTGACCGAAGTGGTACTGAGCAGTCACGCTGCCAGTGTCACCTTTGATCTTCTGGTTGCCAGTACCGTCGTTCGAACGGGTGTGGTTGGTGGTGTCGTAGTTCAGGTTGATCGACACGTCGTCGGTCAAGAAGTAACCGATGCTTGCGCCAGGGTTATAGCCGTCTTCGATGTGCTTGACGCTATCGTTGAACTGCTTTTTGTAGAACAGCTGGCCTTCAACTGCGCCTTGGCCTTGTGCCAGTGCGCCGAAAGAAGTGGCCGCAATAAGAGTACCAATGGCCAAGCCCAAGGTGTTTTTCAGTTTCATCCGTTAAATCCCCATCTGGTGATTGTAAAGCAGTCCCACAAACCGGGGGACAACTCGGCGACAAGTCTAACAGAACTTGCCTACACGTAAG
>NZ_NKIG01000110.1:0-626 GCF_002255865.1 Pseudomonas sp. PGPPP1
GGCGATGTTATCCACAACTCCAAAGGAAGGGCCCCTGTCGTGACTGCCATTAAACTGATCGTTGGCCTGGGAAATCCAGGCGCCGAATACGAACAGACCCGGCATAACGCGGGGGCCCTTTTTGTTGAGCGCATCGCCCACGCGCAAGGTGTGAACCTTGTGGCCGATCGCAAATATTTCGGCCTGACCGGGCGCTTCTCGCACCAGGGTCAGGATGTTCGTCTATTGATTCCCACCACCTACATGAACCGCAGCGGCCAGGCTGTCGCGGCGCTTGCGGGTTTCTTTCGGATCAAACCCGAGGAAATCCTGGTGGCCCATGACGAACTGGATCTGCCACCCGGTGTTGCCAAGCTCAAGCTTGGTGGCGGGCATGGTGGGCACAACGGTCTGCGCGACATCATCGCTCAGCTGGGTAATCAGAATAATTTCTACCGTCTGCGGCTCGGCATTGGCCACCCAGGCGTTGCCAGTATGGTTTCAAATTTCGTCCTGGGTCGTGCGCCACGCGCCGAACAGGAAAAACTCGATGCCAGCATCGACTTTGCCCTCGGCGTGCTGCCGGATATCTTCGCCGGTGAATGGAACCGCGCGATGAAAAACCTGCACAGCCAGAAGGCCTGACT
>NZ_NKIG01000111.1:0-615 GCF_002255865.1 Pseudomonas sp. PGPPP1
ATCATCGCCGGGCAATTGATGAAGAGCGTCGATCCACAGGGCGGCGAATGGCGCTACAGCTACGATGATATTGGCCGCCTGATCGAGACGCGCGATCCATTGGGGCGTAGCGAACACATCCGCTATCTCCGGCACTGGGCACTACCTATCGAAGTCACCGACGGTGCGGGGCGCACGTACCGCTCCGGCTACGATGCCCAGGGCAACCTGCTCTGGGAAGCGGATCCGCTGGGCCGCAAGACTCACTACCAATACGACCCCGAAGGCCGAGTGGTACGTGTCACCGACACGCTGGACAAGACCAAGTACCTGAGCTGGAACGTGCACGGCCAATTGCTCAGTTACCGCGATTGTTCCAATGCGCAAACGCTGTACCACTACGATACCGACGGGCGCCTGTGCGAAACCGTCAATGCCCGCGGCGAGCACACTCACTATCGCTATGACCCCCGCGGCTACCTGATTGAAAGCGAGCGCCCCGACGGGCGCATCGACCGCTACGACATTGACGCCGCCGGCCAACTGATCGCCTACACCGACCCGGCCCAGCGCATCACCCGCCTGCGTTACGACCGCAGTGGTCGTCTGATCCAGCGGATTGACGCCCTCGGCCAT
>NZ_NKIG01000112.1:0-608 GCF_002255865.1 Pseudomonas sp. PGPPP1
ATGCTCTTGCTACCAGCAACACGCAGGGTGCTGGTGGTTTTGCGCTGCAATGTAATCTTGCGCGGTTCTTCCACTTTCGCCTTGTGGCTGCTCTTCAAGTGAGTCAGCAAAGACTGCTTCTCACTATCGCTCACACCTTCATCGGCGGCGGTGTGCGGCAGACCTGCCTCACGCATCTGCTGCAACAGGCGCTCTACCGGTGTTTTGACCTCATCGGCCAGTTGTTTCACCGTGACTTGCGTCATGCACTTCTCTCCTCAGGCCGCGCCTAGTTACTCGAACCAATGGGCTCGGGCGGCCATGATCAACTTGCCGGCACGATCATCGTCAATGCCGTCGATGTCGAGCAGATCGTCAATAGACTGCTCGGCCAGGTCTTCGCGGGTAATTACGCCGCGCACCGCCAGTTCCATCGCCAAATCCTTGTCCATACCCTCAAGCGAGAGCAGGTCTTCGGCCGGATGGGCGTCTGCCAGCTTTTCCTCAGTAGCGATGGCTTTAGTCAACAAACGATCCTTGGCCCGAGCGCGAAGCTCGTTGACGGTGTCTTCGTCAAAGCCGTCGATGTTGAGCATTTCTTCCAACGGTACGTAGGCAATCTCTTCCAG